>NZ_JBFUEP010000040.1:0-44229 GCF_056403895.1 Pedococcus sp. P2_E5 | reverse complement strand
AAGGAAGAGGACGGCCTCTTCCCTGCGTCACTCATCGCGCTGGGAGGCGCCGAGTGGGACGCCTCGATGCTGGCGTGGCAGGAGGCGCACCCGGGTCAGAGCATGATCGGGCAGTGATGCCCGGTCGGTGCAGGGCCAGCCGCCCGGCCTTGGGTCAGTGCGCAGGCAGGCAGCCAGGTGTCAGCCGTTTTTCTTGCCGACGCTCAGGAGGATCGCGGAGTCTTCGTCGGCCTCGAGGGCGTGTCTGGCATCGGGCACGACCAGCAGGTCCCCCGTTGACCCGCTCCACGAGGTGTCCCCTGAGACGAGCCTGACGTGCCCATGCAGGACCTGGACCGTCGCGTCGCCCGGATTCTCGTGCTCGTCGAGGGCGCTGCCGGCGCGGAGTGCGATGAGGGTCTGGCGAAGGACATGGTCGTGACCTCCGAACACGGTCTGTGCACTCCGTCCGCTGGTCGCCGTCCGGGCGAGCTCGAGGTGGTGTCGCGTCAGGTCGTTGAGGGACTCGTTCTGCATCGTGCTCATCTCCAGGGTTGTGGTTCAGGTCTGGCCGGCGCGGAGGGCCCTCAGCCGACGCGGTCCCAGCCGCGACGGGGCCGGTGGCTGCCGAGCTGGGTGTCGTCGCGACTGCGGTAGACGATGTAGGGGCGGGTCAGGTAGCCGATCGGCGCGCTGAACACGTGCACCAGCCTGGTGAAGGGCCACAGGGCGAACAGCCCGAAGGCGACCAGCGCGTGCAGCTGGAATCCCAGCGGCGCGTCCGCCATCAGGGAGGCGTCGGGGTGGAACGCGAGGAACGAGCGGTACCAGACGGATACGCCCTCGCGGTAGTTGTACTCGCCGCCGATCGTCATGATCGAGCCGGCGATGGTGTTCCACATGCCCAGCATGATCACGACGGCGAGGAAGGCGTACATGACCTTGTCCATGCGCGTGGTGGCGGAGAAGACGGGGCCGACGGTGCGTCTGCGGTAGATCAGGATCGCCATGCCGACCACGGCCATCACGCCGGCCAGCAGGCCTCCCGTGACGGCTACCACGTGGTAGGCGTGCTCGCTGACCCCGGCCCAGTCCGTCCAGGACTGCGGCACCAGCAGGCCGATGATGTGGCCGCCGACGACGCCGAGCATCCCGAAGTGGAAGAGCGGGCTCCCAATGCGCAGCAGGCGGTTCTCGTAGAGCTGGGACGATCGCGTGGTCCACCCGAACTTGTCGTAGCGGTAGCGCCACAGGTGACCGACCACGAAGGTCGTCAGGCACAGGTAGGGGAGGATGACGAAGAGGAACTCGTTCATGTGCGGGCTACCGGGAACGACGGCATGGGCAGCGCGATGGATGCCGTGGCAGCACGGGTGTCCGCGCCGGGGCTGAACTGCGGGTTGGCGAACGGGGCGAGCCCGACCTCTTCCTCGGGTGGCCCCTCGGCAGCGAGCCGCCGGACGGCATCGCGCTCGTCGCCACGCAGCGGCGGCAACGTGGCGGTGACTGCATCGATCAGGTGCGCCCACGGCGAGCCCATGTCCCGCAGCGAGAGTCGCAGCAGCTCGAGGCCGGCCCGGTGGTCGAGCATCAGGTCGCGGCCGATGTCCTGGTCGACGGTGGCGGCGAACTCGAGCACCACACAGAGGTGGTCGGGCAGCTCCCCGTCGTCGAGCTCGAACCCGGCGCGCAGGTACGACTGCTTGAACCGGAGCAGTGCCATGCCGCGCTTCCGGGTGTCCCCGTGGGCGAAGTAGGTCAGGAACAGGTTGCAGCGGCGCCGGGTGTCGAACGTCTCGACGTAGTCCGCCTGGAGCTCCGGCAGCGGAGTGGACTCGAGGTGGTCAAGGAAGGCCCGGATGGAGCCCCCGACCGCCGGCGTCAGCCGCTGCGAGGCGGACCTCAGCAGGTCGGCGCGGGCGATCAGGAACTCGTCCGGGTAGTCGAGGAGTAGGGAGACCGACTGCCACACGATGGTGAGCTGGTCGGGGGGCAGGGTCGGTCTGGGACGGCGGCTGCTCATGAGTCGGAGCCCGTTGGTGGGAACATCCCCGGTGGGGAGCCCTTGCCATCCCAGTTGAGGAGGTTGACACGGCCCTTCGTGTGGCTCGGTCCGGCCAGCGAGTCGGAGGTCTGCCGGTCCTGCAGCATCTGGAAGTTCTCGACCGCGATCGGCGTCGGGATCCCGGACCCCTCGCCGAACAGGTCCTGCTGTCCGCCGCCGTAGTCCGACACGGAGCACTCCGTGGACAGCTCCTCCAGGGAGTGGGCCTGCTCGGCGTGCGCGGGCGGGATGACGTAGCGCTCGTCGTACTTCGCGATCGCGAGGAGGCGGTACATGTCGTACATCTCCTCCTCGCTCATCCCTACTGCAGCGGGGATCGAGGGGTCGGGGTCGCGGCCCATGTTGATGTCGCGCATGTAGCAGCGCATCGCGGCGAGCTTCTTGAGGACGGCGTCCACGGGTTCGACTTCGCCGGCCGTGAAGAGCTCGGCGAGGTACTCGATGGGGATCCGGAGGGCGTCGATCGCGGCGAAGAGGTTGCCCTTGTCCTCGGCGTCCTCCCCGGTCTCTGCGACGACGTCGACGACGGGGGACAGGGGTGGGATGTACCAGACCATGGGCATGGTGCGGTACTCCGGGTGGAGCGGCAGTGCGACCTTGAAGGTGTTGATCAGGGCGTAGATCGGTGAGCGCTGTGCCGCGTCGATCCAGTCGCGGGCGATGCCGGCGTTCTCCGCCTCACGCACCACCTCGGGGTCGAACGGGTCGAGGAACACGTCGCGCTGGGCCTCGTACAGCCCCTGGTCGTCAGTGGTCGAGGCGGCCGCGAGGACCTTGTCGGCGTCGTAGAGCATCAACCCGATGTAGCGCAGCCGACCCACGCAGGTCTCGGCGCACACGGTTGGCAGGCCGACCTCGATACGCGGGAAGCAGAACGTGCACTTCTCGGCCTTGCCGGTGCGGTGGTTGAAGTAGATCTTCTTGTAGGGGCAGCCCGAGACGCACTTGCGCCAGCCGCGGCACTTGTCCTGGTCAACCAGGACGATGCCGTCCTCCTCGCGCTTGTAGATCGCGCCGCTGGGGCAGGACGCGGCGCACGACGGGTTGAGGCAGTGCTCGCAGATCCGGGGCAGGTAGAACATGAAGGTCTGCTCGAACTCGAACTTCACCTTGTCGGCGATCTTCTTGAGCATGGGGTCGCGGTGCGCGGTCTCGGTGGAGCCGCCGAGGTCGTCGTCCCAGTTGGCCGACCACTCGATCTTCATGTTCTTGCCGCTGATCAGCGACTTGGGTCGTGCGACCGGAGTGTGCTCCTGGGCGGGCGCGTCGGTGAGGGTGGAGTAGTCGTACGTCCACGGTTCGTAGTACTCGCCGATCGAGGGCAGGATCGGGTTGGAGAAGATCGTCATCAGGTTCTTGAGGCGTCCGCCTGCCTTGAGCTTCATGCGGCCGCTCTTGGTGAGCTCCCAGCCGCCCTTCCACTTCTCCTGGTCCTCGTAGGTGCGCGGGTAGCCGAGCCCTGGCCGAGTCTCGACGTTGTTGAACCAGATGTACTCGGTGCCCGAGCGGTTGGTCCATGCCTGCTTGCAGGTCACCGAGCAGGTGTGGCACCCGATGCACTTGTCGAGGTTCATCACCATCGCCATCTGGGCCATGACCTTCATCAGTACGTCACGTCCTGGCTGCGCTTGCGGATGATGGTGACCTCGTCACGTTGGTTGCCGGTGGGGCCGAGATAGTTGAACGCAAAGGTCAGCTGGGCGTACCCCCCGATCAGGTGGGACGGCTTCACGAGCAGCCGGGTCAGTGAGTTGTGGATTCCTCCGCGCTTGCCGGACGTCTCCGCCAGCGGTACGTCGATCAGCCGGTCCTGGGCGTGGTACATGTACACCGTTCCCTCCGGCATCCGGTGCGAGACGATCGCCCGGGCCACGACGACGCCGTTGCGGTTGACCGCCTCGATCCAGTCGTTGTCCTTGATGCCGACCTTGGCCGCGTCGCGGTCGCTCATCCAGATGTTCTGGCCACCGCGCGAGAGCGAGAGCATGAACAGGTTGTCCTGGTACTCCGAGTGGATCGACCACTTGTTGTGTGGGGTCAGGTACCGCACGGTCAGCCCTTCGACCTGGCCGGCCGAACCGTCCGACACGGTGCCCAGCGCGGGCTCCGCGAACAGCGCCGCCATGTTGAGCGGGGGCCGGTAGACGGGAAGACCCTCGCCGAGCTCGGTCATCCAGTCGTGGTCGAGGTAGAAGTGCATCCGCCCGGTCAGGGTGTGCCAGGGCTTCTTGCGCTCCACGTTGATGGTGAACGGGGAGTAGCGCCGCCCGCCGGTCTCGGAGCCCGACCACTCGGGTGAGGTGATCACCGGGACGGGCGGTCCCTGGGTGTCGGCAAAGGTGATCTGCTTGCCCTCGTGCTCCTCGGCCAGGTCGGCGAGCTGCACGCCGGTGCGCTTCTCGAGCGTCTTGAAGCCCTGGGTGGCCAGGTGCCCGTTGGTGGTCCCGGACATCGCGAGGATCGCTTCGCACACGTTGACGTCCTTCTTCAGCGACGGCCGACCGTCGGCCACGCCGC
Organism: Pedococcus sp. P2_E5; assembly: GCF_056403895.1. Classification (NCBI taxonomy): domain Bacteria; kingdom Bacillati; phylum Actinomycetota; class Actinomycetes; order Micrococcales; family Intrasporangiaceae; genus Pedococcus; species Pedococcus sp. P2_E5. The sequence continues at coordinate 39,668 of NZ_JBFUEP010000040.1, read as the reverse complement.
CTCGGACCGCCCCGTTCTTGGCCCGGAGGTAGTCGACCTGCTTACTGAGCTCGAACGTGACGCCCTTGGTGGTCGCGCCGAGCGTGTCCACGAGTGGGCCGAGTGCGTTCATCTTCGCGGCGACAGCGCCGTAGTCGCGTTCGACCTCGACCAGCTTGGGCATGGTGACGCCGGGAATCGGCTCGCACTCGCCCTTCCTCCAGTCGCGCACGACGCCGTGCGGGTTGGCCATCGCGTCGGGGGTGTCGTGGGTGAGCGGCACGGCGACCACGTCCTTGCGGACACCGAGGTGCGTGGCGGCGAGCTCGCTGAACTTCTCGGCGATCGTCTGCCACGCGTCCCAGTCGGTGCGGGTCTGCCACGGCGGGGCGATGGCGGGGTTGAAGGAGTGCACGAAGGGGTGCATGTCGGTGGTGTTGAGGTCGTGCTTCTCGTACCAGGTGGCGGCGGGGAGGACGACGTCGGAGAAGATCGTGGTGCTGGTCTGGCGGAAGTCGATCGTCATGAGCAGGTCGAGCTTTCCCTCCGGTGCCTCGTCCCTCCACAACACATCGACGGGTCGTTGCCCCTCAGGTGTCTCGGTGGCTCGCACCGAGGAGTCGGTGCCGAGCAGGTGCTTGAGGAAGTACTCGTTGCCCTTGCCGGACGAGCCGAGGAGGTTGGCCCGCCAGATCGACAGGATCCTCGGGTAGTTGCCGGGCGCGTCAGGGTCCTCGCCGGCGAAGTCCAGCTCGCCGGACTTGAGTTGTTCGACGACGTACTCGCCGATCGGCTTCCCCGCGGCAGCCGCGTCGTCGCTGAGGTCGAGCGGGTTGCGGTCGAAGGTGGGATAGGACGGCATCCAGCCCATCCGGGCGCTCTGGGCGATGACGTCGGCAGTGGACTTGCCCGCGAGCTGGCCCTTGCCAGTGGTCGCCGAGAGGGTATCGGCGCCGAACTGGTCGTAGCGGAACTGGTTGGTGTGCAAGTACCAGTAAGCCGTTTGGATCATGTTGCGCGGCGGCCGGTTCCAGTCGAGTGCGTTGGCGATCTGGGTGTAGCCGGTGATCGGGCGGACCTTTTCCTGTCCGACGTAGTGGGCCCAGCCGCCGCCGTTGACACCTTGGCAGCCGGTGAGGTTGGTGAGGGTGAGGAAGGCGCGGTAGATCGTGTCGGAGTGGAACCAGTGGTTGGTGCCGGCGCCCATGACGATCATGGACCGGCCCTTGGACTCCTCGGCGTTCTGGGCGAACTCGCGCCCGATCCGAGCGGCGGTGGCGGCCGGCACTCCCGTGATGGCCTCTTGCCAGGCGGGCGTGTACGGCGACTGTGCGTCGTCGTAGCCGTTGTTGTCACCGGTCGGCCAGACTCCCGGAAGGGCCTGACCCTGGTGCGACCGGCCAACCCCGTACTGCGCGAGGAGCAGGTCGTAGACGGTGGTGACCAGGTGACCATCGACGCGGCGCACGGGTATGCCCCGAGGGAGGTCGGCGGCCGCGCCGTCAGGGGTGTCGAAACGCGGCATACGGACGACGACTGACTCGGTCGCGGTGTCCAGGAGGGAAAGAACCGGGTCGACGTCGCCGAGCTCGAGGTTCCAGCTGCCCACCCCTGCCTCGCCGTACCGATGGCCCAGCGACCCGTTCGGGATGACGGGCTTGCCGGTGGCGGAGTCGATCAGCACGGTCTTGAAGGCGGCGTTCTCGTCGCCGATGTGGTCGGGGAGGTCGGCGGCGGTGAGGAACTTGCCGGCGGTGTACTCACCGTCAGCCGCTTCCTCGAGGCGGACCAGGTGGGGGAGGTCGGTGTAGGCCTTCACGTACTGCGTGAAGTAGGGCGTCTGGCGGTCGACGAAGAACTCCTTCAGCACGACGTGGCCCATCGCCATCGCGAGGGCGGCGTCCGTGCCGGGCTTGGCAGCCAGCCACTCGTCGGCGAACTTCACGTTGTCGGCGTAGTCGGGGGCGACGGCGATGACCTTCTGGCCGCGGTATCGGGCCTCGGTCATCCAGTGAGCGTCCGGGGTGCGGGTGACGGGGAGGTTGGAGCCCCACATGATCAGGTAGCCCGCGTTCCACCAGTCACCGGACTCGGGGACGTCGGTCTGGTCGCCGAAGACCTGTGGGGAGGCGACGGGGAGGTCGGCGTACCAGTCGTAGAAGCTCAGCATGGAGCCGCCGATGAGGTTCACGAACCTGGCGCCGGAGGCGTGCGAGACCATCGACATCGCGGGGATGGGCGAGAATCCGGCGACGCGGTCGGGCCCGTACTTCTTGATCGTGTGGACGTGCGCAGCAGCGACGATCTCGCTGGCTTCCTCCCAGGTGGCGCGGACCAGGCCGCCCTTGCCGCGCGCCGACTTGTAGGCCTTGGCCCGCAACGGGTTCTCGACGATGTGCTCCCAGGCTTTCACCGGGTCCCCGTCGTGCTGGGACTTGGCCTCGCGGAACATCTGGAGCAGGACGCCGCGCACATACGGGTAGCGAACTCGAGTGGGGGAGTAGGTGTACCAGGAGAACGCCGCGCCACGGGGGCAGCCGCGGGGCTCGTACTCGGGGGAGTCCGGGCCGACCGAGGGATAGTCGGTCTGCTGGGTCTCCCAGGTGATGATCCCGTCCTTGACGTAGACCTTCCACGAGCAGGAGCCGGTGCAGTTCACCCCGTGGGTGGACCGCACGACCTTGTCGTGGCTCCAGCGGTCGCGGTAGAAGTCGTCGGCCTCGCGCCCTCCGACCTGCGAGATGGTCCGGAGGTCGTCCGAGACGGTTCCCTTGGTGAAGAACCTCCGGCTGCGGACCAGGGCCTCCGTGAGGGAGCCGTCCATCCCGATGTCGGACGTGGACTTCTTGTGCGAGGGGGTCAACGAGCTTCCTGTCCTTGGGCGGCGGTTCGTCGGACGACCGTGACGGTGAGGAGCAGTGCCAGTGCGGCGGTGGCGCTGAGCATCCACAGCCCGATGGCGTACGAGTCGGTGCGGCCGTAGACGTAGCCCATGATCAGTGGCGGCACGAAACCGCCCAGACCTCCGGCTGCGCCGACGAGTCCGGTCACGCCCCCGACCCGAGAAGGCTCAGTGACCTTGGCGATGAGGGCGAACGTGGCGCCGCTTCCGGAGCCGAGCGCGGCGGCCATCGCGAGGAACGCGAGGGTGCCGATGCCGTGCAGTGGTGGGGTGCCGGCGGAGATGGCGGCGCACACGACGACGACGCCGAACCCGGTGGCCAGCACAGGGATCGAACCCACCTTGTCGGCGAGCCAGCCGCCGACGGGGCGCAGGATGACCGCGATGAGCACGAAGCCGGCCATCCGGTTGGCCGCGCTGTCCGGGGTGAGGTGGTGGGCGGTCTTGAGGTATGCCGGGAGGTAGACCGAGAAGGCGACGTACCCACCGAAGGCCACCGCGTAGAGAAGGCACGCCTGCCAAGTGATCGGGAGCCGGGCGTTGGCCGAGATCCGCGAGGCCAGTGAGGTGGTGGGCACCACTCGGTCGGGTGCGTCCCGAAGGATCAGCCAGGCGGCGAGGGAGTAGCCGGCCAGCACCACCGCAGTGATGAGGAAGGGTGCCTTTGCGCCCAGGTGGCTGGTGAGCTTGACGGTGGTCAGTGCGCTGATCGCGGTACCGCCCATGCCGGCGCCGAAGATGCCGACCGCGAGACCGCGCTTCTCCGGCGGGAACCACGCGTTCACGAACGGGACGCCCACGGCGAAGGCGGTGCCGGCGATGCCGAGGAAGAAGCCGCCGAGGATGAGCAGGGCGTAGGAGTCGAGGGCGAAGAAGGCGATGAAGAGGGTCGGGATGATGGTCACGCCCGAGACGATCGGAAACATGACCCTTCCGCCGTACCGGTCGGTCAGCCCGCCCACGATGATGCGGCCGAGGGAGCCCACCACGACGGGGACAGCGACGAGGAGGGCGACGTCGGACTCGGTCAGGGTGCCGAGGGACCCGGTGGCCCGGAATAGTGGTCCGAGGGGGCTGATCAGCGCCCAGGCCCAGAAGTTCACCGCGAAGCCGAGGGTGGCCATCGCCAGCATCAGCCAGGGCGATCTGGTTGCCGCTCGGGGCTGATGGTCCGAGGTCAACGGGGTGGTGGTCATCGGAGTGGTCACAGTCGTGCTCTGATGACGGAGCTGTGGACGACGGGCGTTGCGGCGGCCTGTTCGGCCATGACTGGTCTCCTTATCGGCCCACCGGCGGTGGTGGGGCGGCGCGGAAACAAGCACAGTGGCTTCGGTGCATGCCTACCAGTGCCAAAGGTCCTGCTCGTCGGAGATGCCCGGTCGGCTCTTCGAGCCTGTCGGGACGCTGGTCCCGGGCGGTGCCACACGATGTCTCCTCTGCCGAGCGGTGCATCAGCTGAAGTCACCGGGTCCAGGGCGACGACGAGTTGGACCTGTCCCGACCAACATAGCCCTTGCCTAGCCGACTGGCGCCGACTCGTGCGGGGCCGAAGAGCCTCCGACCGGCGTCGACGGTCTGTGGGGAAATCGCGGCGAACTTCGTTGGCGAGCCGTGAAGGCGAAGGTGAGCGGCCGGCATACCCCGGCCTGTAGATCCATCGCGAAAGCTTCGAAGATTCGCGGGGAAATCTTGGTTTCGAAGGCTGTGACCGTCGGACTCCCGCGCCCGTGACCCGCACGGACACCAGGGGTGGGGGTATGCAATCGCGATGGAGTTTCGCACCGTTCCGATTGGCGATGTTACGGGCAGACCGATGCGGTATACACGGCTGGCCCCAGGAGTCTGTCGAAAGGTCGTTGCCCTTAGCTGCGCGTGACGAGAATGCCGTCCGAGTCGCTGTAGAGGCGCAGCCCCGGCCGGAATGTAACGCCGCCGAAGACCACGTCCACGTCGCGCTGCCCGACGTTCTCTTTGCCGCTTCTGCGCGGGTTGGAGCCGAGGGCCTTCACACCCAACGCGATGCCCGAGAGCGCCTCGACATCACGTACCGCCCCGTTGATGACCACCCCGGCCCACCCGTTCGCGGCTGCCCGGTCGGCCATCCTGTCCCCCATGAGGGCGCAGGACAGCGATCCAGCACCGTCCACGACGAGAACACGTCCAGCCCCGTCCTCCGCAATGGCGGTCTTGACGAGGATGTTGTCCTCGAAGACTTTGATGGTCGTGATCTCACCCTCGAAGGCAGCGTGCCCTCCATAGTTGCGGAGCTGGGTGTAGCACGACTGCAGGGCCTCTCCCTGGTCGTCGTAGATGTCGGCGGTGGGCTTCATGCATGACTCCTGGGTGTTGGTGAGTGCTTGGGCAGGTTGTGACTTGGTGGTGGACATGGTCAGGTCGCAGCTGCTGAGGGAAGGTTGCGTGCGGCCAGTCCAACGGCTGCGAGGCTGGCGCCCGTCACGATCAGTACGCCGGCGGCTCCAGTGGTGGCCGCCATCGCGCCAGCGGCGGCTGGCAGGACGACCTGTCCGGCCCGGTTGCCGACGATCCGCAGCGACATCGCCTTGCCGCGCGCGCCGGGCGGGGCAGAGTCGGACAGCCAGGACATGGTCAGGGGCTGTCCTACCCCGAGTCCAAACCCGGCAACGGCGATGCACACCGCAAGGAAGGCGATGCCCAGTGGCAGGGCGGCTGCAGCCATGGCCACGGCGGACAGCAGGGTGAAGGAGACGAGGAGTCGCTGGCGACCGAGTCGGGCGACCAGTCGTCCAAGGGTGATGCGTGAGGCCATCGACGTGAGGCCGCGCAAAGCCAGCAGTACTCCCACCATGCCGGCGCTGATCCCTCGTTCGGCGCCGAGCGCCGGAAGGTAGGCCAAGGTGATGTCGACCGCCGCGAGAACGACACAGCTCGTCACGAGGGCCCGGGCGAGCCCTGGCATCCGCAAGAGGCGACCAGTGCCCGCGGCGCCGGGCCGCGTCTGGCGCGTAGATGTGCTGGTGCTGGAGAACCCGAAGGAGACGAGCGCCAAGAGTCCGGCGGCCCCGCAGGCTGCGATGAAGATGGCGCTGGTGTCGGGGATCGCCTGATCAGCGCCGAAGAGGAGCAGGAGCGCCGGTCCGATCGTCTGCCCCAACGAGGCGGCAAACGTGTACCGGCCGAAGGCGCGGTCGGCGCCTGTGCCCGTGACGCGGTTCGCCACCCAGGTCTGCTCGGCGATGACACTGCAGAGGTGGCCAAGCCCCAACAGGACCGTGCCGACCACCAGTGCGGCGAGGGACTGCCCGGCCAGGGTCAGGGTCGAGACGGAGGCCACGATGAAGGCGGAGCCGGCGACCGCCATGGTTCGCTCGCCCACCCAGTCGGTCAGGGCCCCACTGGGAAGGGCGAGCAGCAGGGGAGCGACCGCGAAGCATGCCGAGAGCAGACCGAGCAGGCTGCTGCTCAGGCCGAGCTCGATGGCCCGGTAGGTGGTGGTGGGTCGGACGACGAACGTCAGCACCTGCACCAGCAGGGCATGCGCCAGCAGGACCGCCCACGGTCCACGCAGCACCGTCCACGGCGGTGCGGTGCGGGCCATGTGTCACTTGGCGGACGGCTCGGGGTGCCCGAGCCTCCACACAGCCGTGGCTCCGAGACTGGTGTCGATGTGCTCGCGCATCACCGCGCCCGCTGCTTCGCTCTCGCCGGCGATGACGTACTGAACCAGCAGGTCGTGCTCACGAGCCTTCTGGTCGCGGGCCGCCTGGCCCCGGTCGGTCTGGAGGGCCAGCCGTCGGTAGCGGTCAGCCTTGTCCCACAGCGCCTCAAGGGTGTCGATCAAGAGCTCGTTGTGGGAGGCCATGTAGATGGCGGCGTGGAACCGGCGGTGGGCCACAAGCTGCTCGACGGCCGGGTGGGAGGGCAGCGGGTCCAGGCCTTCGGCCGCCGCACGGATGGCTTGGATGTCGGACTTCGTTCGGCGCTCGGCTGCGAGGGCCGCGGCCAGTGGGTCGAGCGATCGGCGGAGCTCGAGCAGGTCGCGTGCTTCCTCTGCTCGCAAGGAGGAGATTCGGGCGTCACGGTGGGCATCGAGCTCGACCAGTCCCTCGCTCTTCAACCTGCGCAGGGCCTCACGCAGGGGTGTGGTGCTGATGCCGATGTTGCTCGCCAAGTCGCGCTGCTGGATGACGGTGCCGGGGCCGAGTTCGCCGGAAAGGATCCGGTCGCGGACCTGACGGTACGCAAAATCGCTCTTGGTCTCGTACAACTCTGCTGGCTGCGACATGCGGCTCTCCTCCGTGATTGGGTTATAACGTAGCGCAACTCTGCCCCTAGTTGGCAAGCATTCGCACACTTCAAGTGCCGTGCGATGTAGCACACAGGCGGATGAAGGGGGCCTAGGGGAGGGCTTCCGAGGCTCCCCTGATCAAGAAGGGGGTCACTGAGGGCTTGACGTCATAGGTTATAACCGTCACTCTAGTGCGAACACCCCGAGGCAATGGGCCTCGTTCTTCAAGGAGGAAGAGCATGACTGCTGTCCCACTGGGCGCCGCTCGTATCGTTCGACGACGCCCCGCCCGGGTGGCCCTGGCCCTCGGCGCCGTCGCATCCCTGACCCTCGTGGCAGCCTGCGGAACCAGCGACACCCCCGAGCCCGGCGCCAACAACGTGGTCAAGACCGGCGAGGCCCCGAGCTACTACCCGGCCGAGTACAAGGACGTCATCACCGCCTCCAAGACCGAGGGCGGCACCCTGACGATCTACTCCAACACCGACCAGGAGAACTGGGCCCCGATCTTCCGCGACTTCCAGAAGAAGTACCCCTGGGTCAAGAAGATCGCTGCCAACAACCTCGACAGCGACGAGGTCTTCCAGAAGGTCCTCAGCGAGCAGGCCACCGGTGGTTCGCCGGCGGACATCCTGGTCTCCAACGCAGCACAGGCGTGGGCCGACTTCGGTGAGCGGCCCGGGACGCTGCTGGAGTACAAGTCCCCCGAGCTGGCCAAGCTGCCCGAGGTGGCGACCCTCATGCCGAACGTCTACTCGATGTCGACCGACCCGATGTCGATCGTCTACAACGCGTCGCTGATGAAGGACAAGCCGACCGGGCTCAAGAGCCTGGCCGACATCGTCGCCAAGGACCCCAACACCTACAAGGGCAAGATCACGACGCGCGACGTCGGCGGTGCCTTCGGCTTCACCGTCTCGAACGCCTTCACTGAGGCGCGACCCGACTCTTGGGCGTCGCTGGAGAAGCTCCTCCCGCTGGGCAAGGCCGAGTCCTCGTCGGGAACCCAGCTGGAGAAGATCACCGCCGGTGAGTACCTCGCAGGCTTCTTCGTCAGCGCCGCGCCCGCCTACCCCAAGGTTGAGCAGAGCGGTGGACTCCTGGGCCTGACCTTCCTGGACGACGGAACCGTCGTGCTCCCGCGCGGCATCGGCATCGCAGCGAAGGCCCCGCACACCGCGACGGCCAAGCTCTTCACCGACTTCGTCCTCTCCGAAGAGGGCCAGCGCGCAGTCGCGGAAGGCGGCCTGACCTCCTACCGCGACGGGATCGAGGCCACTGACGGCCGGCACACCTACCAGGAGCTCGTCAAGAAGGTCGGCGAGGCCAACGTCATCAACGTCAAGTACACCAAGGTCCCCGAGGACAAGGTGAAGGCGTTCACGACCCGCTGGGACGGCCTGCTCGGCCGCTGACCAGACAGCCAACGACCGCACCGAGGACACGAAGGGCTTCGAGAACCATGACAACGACAACGACGTCGCCGCGACGCAGCGACAGCCCGCCGGCACCGGGGGCGTACCCGGCACCCCGGTACCGGCGGGTCCTCGGCCAAGGACGAGAGGTGCTGCTGCACTGGGCAGTCATCATCCTGCTGGCCGTCCTGGTTCTGGCCCCGGTGGTTCCGACCCTGTACCAGTCCCTGCTCGACCGGCCGCTCTACGAGGCCGGCGGAGTGCTCAGCCTGGACAACTACGCCAAGCTGTTCACCGAGGCAGGCTTCGGCAAGGTCATGCTCAACACGGTGCTCTTCGCCGGCCTCACCACGGTGCTCACCCTCGCGATCGCCGTCCCCATGGCGGTCGTGGTGGTGCGGACCAAGATCCCCGGAGGACGGATCCTCGCGGCAGCGATGCAGTGGCCGTTCTTCATCTCCTCGCTGATCCTCGGCTTCGGCTGGATCACCATGTACGGACCCGCAGGGTTCGTCAGCGTCCAGGTCCGTCAGGTCCTGGGAGTCGTCCCGTGGAACCTGTACTCCATCCCCGGGATGGCCTTGACCGAGGCCGTCGCTCTGGCGCCAATCGCCTACACGTTCTGCGCAGGTGCCCTGCGCCAGAGCGACGCCTCACTCGAGTCGGCCGCCCAGGTCTGCGGCGCCGGACCGCTCCGCATCCTGTTCCAGGTCATCCTGCCGATGCTCAGGCCGCCGATCGTCTACAGCTCGATCCTGGTCATCTCGATGTCCGTCGAGACGCTCAGCGTCCCACTGCTCTACGGTCAGCCCGCCAACATCCAGGTGTTCTCCACCTTCCTGTACCGCAACGGCCTGCAGTCCATCAACCCGGACTACGGCATCTTGGGAGCAGCCTCGGCCCTGATCCTGCTGGTCACCATCAGCCTCGTCGCCGTCCAGGCCAAGCTCCTCAAGGATGCTCAGCGCTTCGTCTCCGTACGCGGCAAGGCCACCAGGCCACGCAAGCTCGACCTCGGGTGGCTCAAGTGGGTCAGCCTCGTCGCCATCGTGTTCTACGTGGTCATGGGCGCCTTCGTGCCGATCGCCGGTCTGGTGTTCCGCTCCTTCACGCTGGTCTTCAGCCCACTGCAGTCACCGCTCAAGACGCTGTCCATGGCCAACTACGACCGGATCTTCACCTACGCGGCATACATCCAGTCCATCAAGAACAGTCTCATCGTCGCCGCAGTCGGAGCCGTGCTCGTCAGCGTGGTCGCGCTCCTGGCCGTCATGGTGGCTCGCCGCTCCAACTTCCGGTACCGGCGCGCCGCGGAGTACCTGGCCCTGGCGCCACAGGCCATGCCCGGAATCATCGTGGGTATCGGGCTCTTCTGGGCCTTCGCCTACGCGCCCTTCGGGATCGACAAGTTCATCCAGGGCAGCCTCTGGGCCCTGATCATCGGCTTCGGACTTCGAGCGCTACCAAGCGGATTCGGCTCACTCGCCCCTTCGGTCATGCAGATCGGCCAAGAGCTCGACAATGCCGCCCGCGTCTCCGGTGCCGACTGGATCAAGACCTTCACCATGATCCTCGCCAAGCTCCTCACCCCCGCCTTCGCCGGCGCGCTGGTCCTGACCTTCGTGACCATGCTCAAGGAGTACTCGCCGGCCGTCTTCCTCGGTTCCGCCGACACCAACATCATCGGCACGACGATGCTCGAGCTCTGGGTCCAGGGCAACACGGGATCCGTCGCCGCCCTCGCCTCAATCCAAATCGCCATCACCGCAGCCTTCGTCGGGCTCGCCGGACTCCTCCTGAAGGGACACAACAAAGATGCCTGACGTCAAGGTCTCCAACCTGAACAAGATGTTCGGCGACAACGTCGTTCTCGACAACGTCGACTTCACCATCAAGGACGGCGAGTTCTTCACCCTCCTTGGCCCCAGCGGCTGCGGAAAGTCCACCACCCTCAACTGCATCGCCGGCCTCGAACAGCCCACGAGCGGAGCGATTGCGGTCGGCGACACGCCCTTCGTCGACACCGACAAGAAGCTCTTCGTACCGCCCGAGGGCCGCAACCTCGGCATGGTCTTCCAGTCGTACGCACTGTGGCCCCACAAGACCATCGCCGCGAACCTGGCCATGCCGCTGCAGATCCGCAAGGTCGACAAGGCCGAGCAGCGGCGTCTGATCGACGAGGCGCTGGACAAGGTCGGACTCCTGCACCTGCGGGAGCGCTACCCCCACCAGTTGTCCGGTGGCCAGCAGCAACGCGTCGCCCTCGCTCGAGCCCTCGTCTACTCGCCCAACGTCCTGCTGCTGGACGAGCCCMTGTCCAACCTCGACGCCAAGCTCCGCGAGCAGGCCCGAGCCTGGCTGAAGCGGCTCCAGACCGACCTTGGCATCACCACCGTCTACGTCACCCATGACCAGGACGAGGCACTCGCCCTGAGCGACCGCATCGCCGTCATGTCCCACGGACACATGATCCAGGTGGGCACACCCACCGAGATCTACGAGACGCCCGCCACCGCAGAGGTCGCGGCATTCGTCGGCCGATGCAACTTCCTCGAGGCCACCGTCACTGACACCACCACATCCGGCATCGCCGTCAAACTCGCCGCGAACGGCCAGCAGATGGTGGTCGAAACGCCTGAGAAGGTCTCGGTGGGCGACCACATCACCGTGGCGGTGCGCCCCGAGAAGCTCAACGTGCTGCCCGCCGACGACGTGGCCATGCCCGGCACCAACGTCATCAGCGCCGAGGTGCTGACCACCTCCTACCTGGGCTCGCGATTCGAGTACGACCTCAAGGTCGGAGACCACGTCGTCCAGGTCGTCAACGACCGTGGCGGTCTGGCAGGTCCGGTCAACCTCACCGTCGACCCCGATGCCTGCCTCGTCTACACCCAAGCCGACGTCCTGTCCGAGGACGCCCAAGCCCTCCTGACCGTCTCCCACTGACCCCGCTCGCCCGAACAGAGGAACAACCCGTGACCACGACCACCACCCCCCGCCAGTACACCCTCGGTGTCCTGAACGGTGACGGCATCGGCCCCGAGATCGTCCCCGCATCCGTCCTCATCGCCGACGCCGCCATCGAAGCCGCCGGAGCCCCAGCCATCAGCTGGAAGGAGCTCCCACTCGGCTTCGGCGCGATCGAGGAGTTCGGCGAGTCCACGCCCAGGGCCACCCTGGCCGCCCTGGCCGAGACCGACGGCTGGCTCCTGGGCCCGCACGACAGCGCCGCCTACCCCGAGCCGTTCAAGTCCGAGCTCAACCCCAGCGGCACCATCCGCAAGCACTTCGACCTGTTCGCCAACGTGCGCCCGGCGAAGTCGTTCGAGGGCGCCAAGGCCGTTGTCCCCGGTACCGACCTCGTGATCATGCGGGAGAACACCGAGGGCTTCTACGCCGACCGGTCCACCTACCKCGGCACCGGTGAGTTCATGCCCACCCCGGATGTGGCCATCGCGTTGGGCATCATCACGCGGCAGGCGTGCGAGCGGATCGCCAAGGAGGCGTTCGAGCTTGCGATGCGCCGCCGCAAGAAGGTCACCATCGTGCACAAGGCGAACGTGCTCAAGATGACCACCGGCCTGTTCCGCGACGTCTGCCGCGAGGTCGCCCTGGACTATCCCGAGGTTGCCCTCGACGACTTCCACATCGACGCCATGACCGTGCACTTGGTCCGACGGGCCAACGAGTTCGACGTCCTGGTCACCGAGAACATGTTCGGCGACATCCTTTCCGACCTCGCCGGAGAGCTGGCCGGGTCACTGGGCCTCGCACCGTCGCTCAACGCTTCGCACGACCGTGCCATGGCTCAGGCCGCGCACGGCTCGGCCCCCGACATCGCGGGCCAGGACAAGGCCAACCCCATCGCGATGATCCTGTCCACGGCCATGCTCTTCGACTGGCTGGGCACCCGCAACGACGACGAGCTGATGGTCCGCGCCGCGAGGCTCATCGAGCAGGGCGTGGCGGCCACCGTCGCTGCCGGGACCGCCACCAAGGACATGGGTGGCACCGTCGGCTGCCGCGAGTTCGCCGAGGCGGTCGCAGCTTCCATCAAGCAGCTGTGAGCCGGCGGTCATGACCAGGATCAGCGGCGACCGACCGCCCACAGTGGCAGTCATCAACGCCACCCCCGCCTCGGTGGGCCCGGCCAAAGCGGCGATCGCCGCGGGCTTCCCGGAGGCGACCGTCTGGAGCCTGCTGGACGATCGCCTCGTCACTGACGCGGAGGCCGCCGGGGGGCTGACACCGCAGTTGTCGACCCGCATGGCCACGCTGATCGACTACGCCGTCAACGGCGGCGCCGATGCGGTGCTGCTCGCGTGCTCGATGTACGGCCCTGTCCTGGATAGGCAGCGTCAGACCAGTTCAGTGCCGATGCTGAGCTCCGACGAGGAGCTCTTCGCCGAGGTTGCCCGACGGGGCTTCGGGTCGGTGCTGCTGCTGGGGCCGCTGCCTCCCGCCGTGCAGGACTCGGTGGACCGGCTGCGCAAGGTGCTGGCCGGGTCCCAGAGGTCCACGAACACCGAGATCCTCGGCGAGGTAGTCGCGGGTGCACCAGCGGCCGTTGCCGAGGGTGACGTCAAGAAGCTCGAGAAGGTTCTGGCGACCGCCGCGTCACCGCACTTGAAGGACGTGGACGCCGTCATCTTGGCCAACTTCTCGCTTGCCCCTGCCCGCGCCGGGCTCGAGCGCACCCTGCGCAAGCCCGTGCTCAGCCCTCCGCTGCTGGCGGCCACCGCCCTGCGCGCTCGGGTCGTGGGCGAGGAGTCGGTGGGCCCGCGATGACGACCGGGCCCTGGCTGGGCTGCGTGGCCGACGACTACACCGGTGGTACCGATGTCGCATCGGCGCTGCGACGCAGCGGCATCAGCACTGCCCTCGTGTTCGGGGTTCCGGATCCGGACATCCCCGTCCCGGACTGCGACGCTGTTGTCGTCGCGCTCAAGACGCGGACAGCGCCCGCGGCCGAAGCAGTCCAGGCGAGTCTCGACTCCGTGCGTTGGATGAGGCAGGGGGGCGTCGACCGGTTCTACGTGAAGTACTGCTCGACATTCGACTCCACCCCCAACGGGAACATCGGACCCGTCGTCGATGCCGTCCTCGACGAGATTGGCGACGGCGAAACGGTGCTGTGTCCGGCCTCCCCAGAACACGGCCGGACGGTCTTCCAGGGGCACCTCTTCGTCAACGACAGGCTCCTGTCCGAGTCCTCCATGGCCAACCATCCCCTCACTCCGATGACAGATTCGGACCTGCGTCGTGTGCTCGCACCCCAGACACGGCACCAGGTTGGGCACCTCGGTCACGAGTACCTCGCTGACGGAGCCGGCCCAGCAGAACTGCGTCTGTTCCAGCTGCGCAGCCAAGGGGTGCGCCACATCGTGGCCGACGCCGTCGACGACGCCGACCTCCGGACGCTCGCCGCCGCGACCTCATCGTGGCGGGTCACGACCGGTGGGGCCGGTCTGGCGCGGGCAATGGCAGAGCTGCGCGCCGCTGACACCACACCCACCCTCCCGGCGAAACTCCCTCCAGGACCTGCTGTGATCGTCGCTGGTTCCTGCTCAGCCGCGACACTCGACCAGGTCCGCCGGGCGACCGAGAGGTTCCCGTCGTACCGGCTCACACCGGTGACCGGCGACACCCTTGAGTCGTTGTGGGAGGGCGTGCGCGCATGGCTTGACAGCACACCCACGGGCACGGCGTTGATGGTCTATGCCAGCGCCACCGCCGATGAACGCGCGCTGACACACCACGTGTTTGGCGAGAAGACGGGGGAAGTGCTGGAAGAGGTCCTGGCCCGGACGGCACACCACGCGGTGGCACGCGGGGTCAGGCGTGTCGTGGTCGCTGGAGGCGAGACCTCAGGTGCAGTCGTTCAGGCACTCGGGGTCCGGTCGGTCGTCGTCGCCCAAGAGGCTGACCGAGGCGTGCCCTGGTGCCTGACCAGCGACGACGAACCCACGGCGCTGCTCCTGAAGTCCGGCAACTTCGGCAGCCCCGACCTACTCACGAGAGCGGCGACCCAATCATGACCACCGAGTCCACCGTCCGCCGAGACATCGTCGACCTGGGCGCTTCCTTCTTCGAGCGTCGCCTGACCTTCGGGCGCACTGGCAACATCAGCGCCCGCGTCGGCACCCAGATGCTGCTCACCCCGACGGGTGTGTCCCTCGGCTCGCTCGACCCCGACGCCCTGTCGGTGCTCGACGCGACCACGGGCGAACACGTCGATGGGCCCCGCCCCTCCAAGGAGGCGTTCCTGCACGCGGCCATGTACCGCGCTCGCCCGGACGCGAAAGCCGTCGTCCACACCCACAGCACCTACTCGGTCGCAGTGTCCTGCCTGGCCGACGTCGACCCCGAGGACGCCCTGCCGCCGCTGACCGCCTACTACGTCATGCGCGTGGGACGACTTCCGCTGCTGACCTACCACGCCCCGGGCGACGACTCCCTGGGCGAGCTGGCCGAGGCCACCGCGCGACAGTGTCACGCCCTGCTGCTGGCGAACCACGGACCGGTGGTTGCCGGACAGGACCTGCCCGCCGCGGCTGATGCCCTGGAAGAGCTGGAGGAGACCGCTCGACTCTTCCTGCTGCTGCGCAGCGAGACCACCCGTCCGCTCACGGCAGAGCAGGCGGCGGACCTTCGTCGTCGCTTCAGCCCCTCGCCCGTGACGGGGACCTCATGAAGGACTCAACCCTGACGACGTTCCGTCCCGAGACGCTGACCGCGCTCGGTGCGGCGATCCTGAGAGCGGTCGGAGTGCCCCCGGAAGACGCGGAGTACGTGGCGCACAGCCTGGTCACGGCTGATGGATGGGGCCATCCGTCCCACGGCCTGCTCCGGCTGAGCTGGTACGTGGACCGGATCCGCTCCGGGGCGATGAGTCCGGTCACCAGTACCGAGCTCGTCGTCGATGGCGGCGCCGTCAATGTCCTCGACGGTCACGACGGCGTGGGGCAGATCGTCACCAAGACCGCCTGCGACCTCGCCGTCGCGCGTTCCACAGCCCACGGGGTGGGAGTCGTCGCCGTCCGCAACAGCAACCACTTTGGGACCGCCGGGTACTTCACGCGTGCCATGGCCGAGGCAGGCTGCGCGGCCATCCTCACGACCAACGGAAGCCCGGCCATGGCGCCTTGGGGCGGACGGGTCAAAACGGTGGGCGCCAACCCTTGGTCGGTAGCCGTCCCCGGAGGGCCGCTAGGCCCCGTCGTCCTGGACATCGCGAACACGACCGTTGCGCGCGGAAAGGTGTATGCGGCAATGGAGCGAGGCACGACCATCCCCGACGGATGGGCCATCGACGCCGATGGCGTTCCCACCGACGACCCGCAGGCAGCCATCAACGGGCTGATCCTGCCCATGGCCGGCCACAAGGGGTACGCCATCTCCTTCATGATGGATGTCCTGTCCGGCGTGCTCACCGGCAGCTCCTTCGCCACCGACATCGCCGGCCCCTACGTCCCGGACCAACGCAGCGGCTGCGGCCACCTCGTCATCGCGATTCGGATCGATGCGCTTCGGCCGTCGCCAGGCTTTCGACACGACCTCAGCCAACTGATCGACTCCACCAAGGACGTGCCCCTGGCGGCGGGGCATGACGAGATCTTCTACCCCGGCGAGATCGAGGACCGAAACCTCCGCAAGGCAAAGTCCGAAGGAATTTCCCTGCCACGCAAGACGATCGACGACCTCGATGTGCTGGCCCGCTCGTGCGGCGTCATCGCTGAGGCGCTGGAGGTCTAACCCATGCACACCGTGCTTGTCTCCCTGCAGGTTCACCCGGACAAGACGGGTGAGTTCCTCGCGGCGATCCGAATCAACGCCCGAGCAAGCCTGCGCGACGAGCCCGGATGCCTACGCTTCGACGTACACCGCTCCGTGGAGGACCCCAACCGCTTCATCCTCTACGAGATCTACCGCGACGAGGACGCCTTCCTGGAGGAGCACCGGGCGGCGCCGCACTACGCCGCGTGGCGCGAGGCAGCCGCCCGGTGCGTGGTCGAAGGTGAACATGTGAACACGTTCTGCAGTCCGGCATTTCCCGACGACATCCCGGAGGCGCCGGAGGCGAGGGAGGAGACATCGTGACGCCCAACATCCACCTCACGGGCAGCCGGTCCAATGCGCTTGGGACTGTCGCCCATCTGGAACTGGACGAGGTAACGCTGTCGTACCACCGCGTGACGGACCTGGCGCCACGCACGATGCCAGTGAGCCGGCGCATCCTTCTCGAGAACGTGCTGCGTTTCCACGACGGGTCCCAGAACGCCGACGAGCAGGTGCGGGCAGTTGTGGCCGGGGGCTCTGACACCCCGGTCGACCTGTTCGCCTCGCGGGTGTTCCTGCACGACACGAATGGCGTGCCCACTGTCGTCGATCTCGCCGCCATGCGGGATGCGATGGCCGCCCTGGGCGGAGACCCGGACAAGGTCAACCCGGTCATCGCATCCGAGCTGGTCATCGACCACTCGGTGATCGCGGATGTGTTCGGTCGTCCAGACGCGATGTCGCGCAACGTCGAGCTGGAGTACGCCCGCAACAGTGAGCGCTACCGGTTCCTACGGTGGGGGCAGCAGTCGCTGGCGAACTTCTCCGTCGTCCCGCCCGGCACCGGGATCATGCACCAGGTCAACGTCGAGTACCTGGCGCGGGTGGTCATGGTCGAGGACGGTTGGGCCTTTCCCGACGTGTGCTTGGGCACCGACTCCCACACGACGATGGTCAACGGGCTCGGCGTCCTCGGCTGGGGAATCGGGGGGATCGAGGCCGAGGCGGCCATGCTCGGGCAGTCCATGTCGTTGCGCGTGCCGGAAGTCGTCGGGGTGCGGCTGCATGGAGCGCTGCCCACAGGGACCACCGCGACCGACCTGGTCCTGACGATCACCGAGCTGCTCCGCGGACACGGGGTCATCGGCAAGCTCGTCGAGTTCTACGGAAACGGGGTCTCCGCACTGCCGGTGGCCGACCGGGTCACCATCGCCAACATGAGTCCGGAGTTCGGGTCCACCTGCGCGCTGTTCCCGATCGACGACGAGACCCTGCGGTACCTGCGGTTCACCGGGCGCCCCGAGCAGCAGGTGCGTCTCGTCGAGGTGTACGCCAAGGCCCAAGGCTTGTGGCACGACGCGGCGCGTGAGCTCGAGTTCGACGAGACCATCGATCTCGACCTGGGCACGGTGGTGCCCTCCCTGGCTGGACCGTCACGGCCTGAGGACAGGGTGCCCCTCGATGAGGCCAAGGCGCGCTTCGCCGTGGCCGTGAAGGCGACGTCAGGTCGTGAGATGACCGCGCAGGCAAGTGTGATGCTGGACGGCCAGGCCCATCAGCTGGCCGACGGTGCGGTGGCCATCGCGGCCATCACCTCCTGCACCAACACATCCAACCCTTCGGTGATGGTGGCGGCCGGGCTGCTCGCCAGGAACGCGGTGAGGGCCGGTCTGCGCAGCAAGCCTTGGGTGAAGACGACGCTGAGTCCCGGGTCGAAGGTGGTCATGGACTACTACGAGCGGGCCGGCTTGGTTCCCGACCTGGAGACCCTCGGCTTCAACCTCGCGGGTTTCGGCTGTATGACGTGCATCGGCGCGTCTGGCCCCCTCATTCCCGAGGTGTCCAACGCCATCGCCGAGAACGGCATCAACGTCGTCTCGGTGCTCTCGGGCAACCGGAACTTCGAGGGTCGGATTCAGCCAGAGGTCGCCATGAACTACCTCGCCTCACCGCCCCTGGTCGTCGCCTACGCCCTCGCCGGAACCATGGACATCGACCTGTACAACGAACCCTTGGGGCACGACCCGACGGGTGAACCTGTGTTCCTCGCCGACCTGTGGCCAGACATGACGGAGATCGAGGCGGTCATGGCCGACCACATCGACCCGGGGATGTTCACCAGCGCCTACGCCGACGTTTTCGCCGGCGACAAGCGGTGGCAAGACGTTGCGGCCGCTCGCTCCGAACGGTTCTCCTGGGATGAGGAATCGACGTACATCCGCAGACCCCCGTACCTCGACCACATGACGATCGAGCCGCACCCGACCACAGACATCGTCTCTGCGCGAGTCCTCGTCAAGCTCGGCGACATGGTCACCACGGACCACATCTCACCCGCTGGCGCCATCACTTCCACGAGCACGGCCGCCGCCCATCTCCACGAGCGCGGCGTGGAGGGCCGGGACGTGAACACCTACGCATCTCGGCGCGGCAACCATCAGGTCATGATGCGCGGCGCGTTCGCCAACGTGCGCCTGCAGAACCAGGTAGCACCCGGCACACGCGGAGGCAGGACCCTCAACTTCCTCGACCACGCGGCGGAGACGTCGGTCTACGACGCAGCCAGCGCCTACCGGGATGCGGGCGTTCCCGTGGTGGTCGTGGCCGGGCGAGACTACGGCGGCGGGTCCTCCCGGGACTGGGCCGCCAAGGGCCCGGCGCTACTCGGTGTTCGCGCGGTCATCGCCCAGTCATTCGAACGGATCCACCGCTCCAACCTGGTCGCCATGGGCATCGTGCCACTCGAGCTGGTCGACGCAGGACCGTACGACTTGGCACCCACCGGCGCCGAGGAGATCACCATCACCGGCCTTGCCGAACTCTCGCCCGACCAGGTGCAACCGGCGGTCACCATCACCAGCAACGGCAGGTCGTTCGCGGCCAAGGCAAGGCTGGACACGCCCCGCGAGGTCGACTACTTCCGCCACGGCGGCGTCATGCCCTACGTCCTGCGCGGATTGCTCGACAGGGACGTTGAAACGCTCGCCTGAACCGCAACCACCCCCTCTCCGAATCGAGTCCAACGATGCACACGATCACTCGTAGAACACTCCTCGCCGGAGCCGGCGCCTCGGCCCTTGCAGTCGCCGTCCCTGCGTCTTCTCGAGCAGCCCGGCCAGCTCCCACCCCTACGCCGTTCTCCGTCGGCACCAACCGGCCCACCTTCACGCCACCGCACGGCTCGGTCGACTGCCACATCCACATCTTCGAGCCGGAGCGGTTTCCATACCCTTCGCCAACCGCCACGCCTCCGCCACGTGCCACGGTCGACGACTACCGACTTCTCCAAGCACGCCTCGGAACGCAGAAGGCTGTCGTCGTCACCCCGTCCAACTACGCAACCGACAACCGCTGCACCCTCGATGCCATCGCCCAGATGGGCCAAGACCGAGCACGAGGCATCGCCGTGATCGGCGCAACCACCTGTGACGCAGAACTGCA
Organism: Pedococcus sp. P2_E5; assembly: GCF_056403895.1. Classification (NCBI taxonomy): domain Bacteria; kingdom Bacillati; phylum Actinomycetota; class Actinomycetes; order Micrococcales; family Intrasporangiaceae; genus Pedococcus; species Pedococcus sp. P2_E5. The sequence goes on along the minus strand of NZ_JBFUEP010000040.1, from coordinate 19,885 downwards.
GGACCTGCACAACGGTGGAATCCGAGGAATCCGCTTCAACCTCACCCGGCCCGGCGGAGCCGGCGCCGAGCTCATCCGACCCCTGGCGGCACGGGTCGCCAAGTTCGGCTGGCACGTTCAGATCCACATGACCGCAGACGGCATCCTGGAGAACCTGCACCTGCTCCAAGACCTACCCACCGACCTCGTCTTCGATCACATGGGCCGCATCCCCGGTGCCATCGGCACCAACCACCCGACATACGCGGCGATCCTCGGCCTCGTCGATCAGGGCCGCACCTGGGTCAAGGTCTCGGGCGTCTACCACGAGTCCGTCTCCGGGCCGCCGGCCTACGGGGACAGGTCGGCTGTCGGAAAGGCTTTCGTGGCCGCAGCGCCCGAACGCATTGTCTGGGGGTCGGACTGGCCGCACCCCACCGCCTCGCGGGGCGAGGTCCCCATGCCGAACGACGCCGACATGCTCAGCCTTCTGGAGGGCTGGGCCCCGAACCACGGGGTCATCCACCGCGTCCTCGTGACCAACCCCGACCAGCTCTACGGCTTCTCTACCGGCCGCAGCTGACACGCGCACATGCACACCATGCACTGGTCTGTCCTTCTCATTCCGACCTGTGCCGTGTCATGACTGGCCGAGCCGGGTAGCGCAGCTGCAATCGGCACGCTTCATCCAGAAGCCGCTAGGGATGCGTGCTTAGAAGGGGGACGGGAGGGCGGTCGCCGTATAGCGGCGGTGTGGCGGCGATTAACGCGTCTGATAGTCCGACTGTGCCCGAAGGTCTCCGACCGGCGTCGACCGTTCGCGGGGAAATCGCGGCAAATTTCGGCGGCGAGCCGAGAAGCAGCAGGTGAGTGGACGGCATACGTCGGTCTGTAAATCCATCGCGAAAGCTTCGAAGGTTCGAATCCTTCACCTGCCACCACGTGTACCAGAGGGCCTGTAACCAGCGGAAACGCTGGTCACAGGCCCTCTTTCGCACCCAGCCTCCGCCGTGTGCTTACGGTCGCTGCCGCGGCGTGGCCATGCGAGACCACTGCATCGCCCACATGGACATGAAGTTTGGAGCAGGGCATGAAGTTGCCCCCCGAAGAGGCACGGTCACGACTGGGCTCACGGATGCACGGCGTGCTCTGCACCCTTCACCCCGAGCGTGGACCCGACCCGCAGCCCGTCCTGTACGCCGCAAGCGACGACGGGTATGTGGGCCTGCCCGTGGACCGGGTCAAACCCAAAGCCTCCTCTCAGCTTCAACGCGAGAAGAACCTTGCCCTTGACCCCCGCGCCGCGCTGCTGGTCGAGCACTGGGACCCCGACGACTGGTCGCGCCTTTGGTGGGTTCGAGCCACTCTGGAGTACGTGCCAGTTCCGCCGTCCGCCCTCACGAAGGAGCTCGCCGAGAGGTTCGGAATAGCCCTGGGCTGACGGGCGATGCGGGAGGCCGAACCACACGCGAAGTGGCGCCGTCGAATGTGACCGGGACGCCGTTCTAGACAGTTTGTCCGCGCGAGACCAGGGGCCCACTGTGGTCGTTCGTACCAGACCGTATCTCTCGAGGCACTTTGCGCCGTTGCCGCGTTGGTGGTTGTGGGATGCCGTCGTCTGGTTGAGGTGTCAGGCACGTCCTGGTGGCCATTCTCCCTGCGTGGGCGAGCTGCTCGTCGTCTCCGGGCAAGGTTTTCGCGTAACGCGTTGGCCCGGAAGCTGTCCGCGGTCCATCGCGGGTGATGTTAGTGCGGTGTCTTGTAAACGAGGATCAGCTTCGCCGGTCCGCGGTCATTCCGTCTCTGACTCGGGCCAGGACTTCGATGGCTGCGTCGAGGTGGCGGGTGTCGTTGCCAGCGGCCGAGGCTAGTGCGGCGGCCCACTCGTTGCGGGCCAGCTCGTAGTGTCCGCGCCCGCGTTCGCTCAGCTGCACGGTGACCACGCGCCGGTCCTCGATGTTCGTGCTGCGTTCGATGAGGTCCTTGTGCTCGAGCCCGCGGAGCACGGTGGAGACGTTCGTACGTTGCAGTCCGACGGCAGCGGCGATGCTGGTGGGGGTCGCGGCTTCGCCCCCTTGGAGGTGGCGCATCACCATGCCCTCGGACGGCGAGAGGTGCAGGACGCTTTCGTCGAGGTAGGGACGGATCTGGATCTCTCGGGCGACGACCAGTGCGAGGTCGCTGAGCTCGGCCCAACGGGGATCGACTCGACGTGCCCCGCTGGGGCCTCGTCCACCTCTGGCAACCACCCCGCCAGCCTAACTGCTTCGCTTGACATACGTATGAGAAGAGCGTAGTTATGAACATATAGTGATTATGAAAGCATTAACACTCTGCGAAATGGGCGGTGTCATGGCCGAAGTCGTTGTCCAACCCGGCGTTGCAGGAACCCGCCAAGGCTCGCCGCGCGAGGTGGCCCGGGCCGGAGGCCTCCACCCCTTTGGCGTGTTCATCCTCCTGGCTGGTGCCTTCCTGCCGATCGCGGACTTCTTCATCGTCAACGTGGCGCTGCCCAGCATCGGCAGGTCGTTGCAGGCGACCCCGGGTGCACTCGAGCTGGTGGTCGCTGCCTACGGCTTGGCCTACGCAGCATTGCTGGTCCTTGGCGGGCGGCTTGGCGACCGCATCGGGCGGCATCGCCTCTTCCAGATCGGCGCTGCCGGATTCGTGCTCGCGTCGGCCGCCTGCGGGTTCGCCCCGAACATCTGGGTCCTGGTCGCGGCGCGGCTGGGGCAGGGCGCGGCGGCGGCCGCGCTGGTCCCGCAGGTCCTGGCGACCTTTCACGCTGTCCTGGAGGGGGAACGCAAGACTCGCGCCCTAGCGCTCTACGGGGCGACGTCCGGCATCGCCGCAGTCGTCGGACAGCTCGCCGGCGGGGTGCTGGTGACCGCGGACATCGCCGGGTCCTCGTGGCGACCGATCTTCCTGATCAACGTGCCCCTCGGGGTCGCGGTGTACTTCATCGCCAAGCGCGTGGTCCCAGCCACCCGGTCGGCGCACGCGAGCAGCGTCGACCTACCCGGCACCCTGCTGTTCGGCGGGACCCTTGTCGCCCTGTTACTGCCGCTGAGCCTTGGCCACACGCTCGGCTGGCCGACCTGGACCTGGGCGCTGCTCGGCTTGGCGGTCGTGCTGGGCGCGCTCACAGTCAGAGTCGAACAGCGCAGCGAGCGCGCGGGACTCACTCCGCTACTGCCGCCGTCCGTGCTCAGGCTGCCGTCCATGGCCCGTGGCCTGGCGATGATCCTGCCGTTCAGCGTGGGCTTCGGTTCCTTCATGTTCGTCTTCGCACTCACCGTGCAGGACGGGCTGCACGCGGACGCACTGGTCGGCGGGCTGTCGATCCTGCCGATGGCGGCACTGTTCCTCCTCGGCTCGCTAGTCAGCGCGAAGATCATCAACCGGTACGGCCGCGCCGCCATCGCCGCCGGCTCCGCAACCCAGGCCCTCGGGTTGGCCCTCGTCGCCACAGTCATGGTCGTCACCTGGCCGCACGTCGCCCTGATAGCGCTCGCCGGGCCACTGGCGTTGATCGGCGCCGGCCAGTCGCTGCTGTTCGCCGGTCTGTTCCGCGTCGTGCTGACCGACGTCCCGGCGCACCACGGCGGCATCGGAGGCGGCGTCCTGATCACCCTCCAGCAGTCAGGGCTCGCGTTGGGCGTGGCCACCCTCGGCACCATCTACCTCGCCCTCGAGCCGCACGGCATCCCGACCGCCTTCGCGACCACGGTCGGCATCCAGTTCCTGATCGCTTTGTTGCTCACCGTGAGCACCCGCTTCCTGCCCAGGTTCACCAGTGGCGCACGCAGCAACGAGCCGGTCGTAGTCGATGCCTGACCGATCGCACCACGCACCAAGGAGGCGGCGATCGCGGGGCCTCACCCAGCATCCATGTCGCTCGAGGCCCCAACCACGTCCTCGCCGGCGACCAAGCCAAGGGGGGCCGGCTGAAGGTCCGGATGTGGTCGAAGGACGACGTCTGGCGTCGAGCGTTTTGTGGCGAAATCGCGCGAAGTTCGCCGCCGAGCTCGTATTCCGCTGGTGAGCGGGCGGCATACCTCGGTCGGTAAATCCATAGCGAAAGCTTCGAAGGTTCGAATCCTTCACCTGCCACAACGTGCACAGAGGGCGCCTGACCCGCGGAAACGCAAGTCTGGCGCCCTCCGCTTGTAGCGGGAAGGGTCTTCTGGCGCGGAAGCTCTCTGCACAGCCGCCCTTGTCCCGGCAACCCCCCCCGAATCGAAACGGTCTCGTCATGCCGGACGCCTCTGGGGAGGCCCGACGACCCCACTGGTCACCGCTGTGGCTCGACGTGTGGACCGCCGCCAGCGGCAAGGATTGCGCGCGCTCGGTCGATGACCTCGAGCGCCGCGACCGAACGGCTCAGGGGCAGCTGTGGTGCCTCCAAACGTCCGCTGTCGATGTGGTGGGCGGCCCAGTCTGCCTGGCGGGCGAGCCCGTCGTGGCCCTGGAGTCCCGTGCGGTCCTCGAAAGTGCCCACGAGCCGGTTGCTCCCGTCGTAGACGGCCAGCGACCCCGGCATGGGGAAACGGCCTGTCGTCTCCACCCGTCCCGACTCGCCGGCGACCACGGCACGGCTCGGCGTGTAGCCGGCCATCGTGGTCGACACGACCGAGTGCACGGAGGGAGTCGTCATGACGACAGTCGCTTGTGACTCCACGCCGGTGGAAGCCAGCTGGCCCGCGGCCGCGACGTGGTTCGGCGGGCCGGCGACGTGCACTGCCAACCACACGGCATACACACCGAGGTCCAGCAACGCACCCCCACCGAGCAGTGGGTCGTGCAGACGTGACGAGGGGTCGATGGGGAAGTGCCGACCGACGTCGGCGGCCACGAACCGCGGGTCGCCGAGCACCCCGTCGGCGATCAGCTGGTCCATGACGTCGACCCAGGGGTGGAACCGGGTGTGCATGGCCTCCATCGCGAAGACCTTGGCTGCCAAGGCGGCTTCGGCGATGCTGCGCGCCTCGTGCGCGCTTGCAGCGAGCGGCTTCTCGACGAGGACGTGCTTGCCGGCGGCGATCGCGGCCAGAGCCAGCGGGGCGTGCGCGGTGTGCGGCGAGGCGACGTACACGATGTCGACGCGAGGGTCCGCCAGGGCCGCTTCGTACGAGCCGTACGCGCGGTCGATCCCGTGACGGCTCGCGTAGTGCTCCGCGCGCTCGAGCGACCGCGACCCGACGGCCACGATGCGTTGGGTGCTGTGGCGGTGCAGCGACTGAGCGAACGCGTTCGCGATCGCACCCGGGGCCAACACGCACCACCGCATTGACCGGACCGTCGCGCCGTCCAACAGCCGGGGGGTCGGCAGCAGCATCTCGTCCGTCATCGTCCCCACCCGAGCGCGAGGACGATGGCCACGCAGAGCCCGCCGGCTGCCACGGCGAACCGGAGCCCGGTCTGCGGGGCCCGCCTGACCAGTGCTGGAGCCGCCGCACTGCCCAGCATCGTCCCCAGTGCCAACGGGAAGAGGATCCCCCAGTGGACGTGGTCGGTGAAGACGAAGATGACGCCGGACGTGAGGTTCGCGGTCCCGAGGACGAGGGTTCGCAGGGCGGCCAGCTCGGCGAGGCTGTTGTCGAGGACGGCAGCCATCGTGGCCATCACCAGGACGCCCGCCCCGGACCCGGAGTAGCCGCAGTACACCGCTGACGCACCGACCGCCAACAGGAAGGCCGGGTGGGCGTCGTGCACCCGCCCTCCATGCGCGCGGCGAAGCCAGGGGCCGACCAGGAGGGTGAGGGAACCGAAGGCGATCAGATAGGGGACGACCCGCTCGAACCAGGCCGCGGGCAGCAGGAGGAGGAGCCCTGAGCCGAGCGCCCCGCCGACGAGCCCGATGAGAGTGAGTCGGACGGCGTAGTGCCGGACGCTGGCCAGCTCGGGCCGGGACGTGGTGAGCGCGCCCACGGTCCCGCCCGCGAGGGAGACGGACGTGGTGACGGTGGCGGCGATCGGGCTCAGGCCGGCTGCGAGCAGGACGGGGAAGGCGACGAGGGTGCCGATGCCCGTCGCGTAGCCGATGACCCCCGTCGCGGCCCCGGTCACCACCATCAGGGCGAAGGCTCCCGGCGTCACCGGGACGCCGCACCACTTCGGCGTCGCGACCTGACGACCGCCTCGGCCTCCGCCAGGACCCTGCCGAGCTGCTCCGGATCGTGGGCAAAGCGCCCCAGGAAGACCCCGTCACTGCTGGCGCCGAGCGCCGTGAGGAGGCCCGGCGCCGCGCTACCGCCATAGATCACGCTGCTGTCGGGCCGGTCCGAGAGCTCTGCAAGGGCGATGCGCAGTCGGGTGCAGACCGTCGTGATGTGGTCGAGCGGAGCAGCGTGCTGGGCCCCGATGGCCCAGACGGGCTCGTAGGCGACGATGACGCGCCCCGAGGGCGCACCGGCGAGGGCCGCGTGCAGCTGGAGCAGACAGTCGGCGGCGGCCTCCTCCGCCCCGCCGACGCCAAGCTCGCCAACGCACAGCACCGGGGTGAGCCCGTGCCGCAGGGCGATGGCGACCTTGGTCGCCACGACCTCGTCGGTCTCGCCGAAGAGGCGGCGGCGCTCGGCGTGCCCCACCTCGGCCAGGCGCACGCCCACCTCTGCCAGCTCTGCCGCGCTGACCTCACCGGTGTAGGGGCCAGGGCCGTACGCGGCGACGTCCTGCGCGCCCACCAGCACAGGCGACCCGTGAAAGGCACGGGTGGCCGCCTGCACCTGGAGGTAGGTCGGGGCCACGAATAGCTCGATCTCCCCTGCGGCCAGCGCGGAGGATCCTGCCGCAAGCTCGGCGACGGCCTCGAACCACGAGGCAGCCGCACTGTTGCCGAAGTACGACTTCAGGCTCACCCCGATGGTGACGCGATCGCCCATCAGCAGGACTGCGTTGTCTCGTACCGGTCGAGGACTGCGAGCTTCTGGGCGCTGGAGCTGGTCTCGTCGAAGCGGTACGTGAGCCACTCTCCGACCAGTCGACGCGCCAGCTCGAGCCCGATGACCCGCTGTCCGAGGGTCAGCACCTGCGCGTTGTTCGACAGCACGGACCTCTCGACGGAGAAGCTGTCGTGCGCGGTGACGGCGCGCACGCCTGCCACCTTGTTGGCTGAGATTGCGACCCCGAGGCCGGTGCCGCAGACGAGCAGGGCCCGGTCGGCCTCACCGCGTGCCACCATCTCGGCCGCGCGGATGGCCACGGCGGGGTAGGGCGTGTGCCCGTCGGCGTCCACGCCGACGTCGACGACCTCAGCCACGAGACCGTTCGCCTCGAGGTCCGCCCGCAGGATCTCCTTGTAGGCGAACCCTGCGTCGTCGCTGCCGACGACGATGCGCCACCTAGTGGGCGGGGAGGGGCTGGTCACGATGGGGCTCCTTGGTGGTGAGGACAGTTGCCACGGCTGTGGCGATCAGGCCGAAGGAGTGCGCCCCCGCATCCGGGGTACCGACGCTCCTCTGTGCGTGGGGCCGGGCTCGCCCGACCCTGGGGACGAGCTCGGACGTGGCCGCCGCCGCGTCGACGGCGGACCGCGCGGCGGCGCCCCAGGCGTCCGGCAACGCCGCGCCGCTGCCCAGGTGCTCGAGCAGCGTTCCTGTGAACGGCACCACCGCGTCGACCATGGTCTTGTCGCCCAGCTGGGCCTTCCCGACCGACTGCAGCCGGTCGCGCGCGCTCGCGACACCACGAGCCACGTCCTGCGAGGTCGGCGTCCTCGTGTCATCGAACGCGTCGGCCAGTGCCTGCAGCATGACCCCCCACAGAGCGCCAGAGGTCCCGCCCGCCCGGTCGGCCCATCTGTCGCCGGCAGCCCCCAGCACCCGGGACAGGCCCTCGCCTCGGCCCACCCCGTCAGCGGCCGCCTCCACGGCCGCGAGCACGCCGCGCTGCATCCCGATTCCGTGGTCGCCGTCGCCGGCGACGGCGTCGATACGGCCGAGTTCGTCGACGTGTTCCGTGATGGTGTCGGCCATGGCCAGCAGGGCGGACAGCGCCACCTGGGCGGCGCTCACCGACGCGGGATCGGCCGGTAGGGCAGTGACGGGAGAGGGTTCGCTCGACGTTGCAGGCGGGTTGTGGTCCGGAGGGGCGAGATCGGTGGGGGCGGGGCTGGGCACGCTGCCCCGGTTGAAGGCAGGTGACTGCGCCGGGGCGAGCCAGAGCTGCTCGAGCTCGTCGTCCAGCCACAGGATGGTGAGCGACGCACCAGCCATGTCGAAGCTGGTGCAGAACTCGCCGACCTCAGGGGCGACGACCACGATCCCGGCTTCGGCCAACAGTCGCGTCACCGATGCGTAGACGACAAAGAGCTCCTCGTACTTGACTGACCCCAGCCCGTTGAGGACGACGGCGGCCCGCTGGCCCTGGGTCGACGTGATGCCCTCTGGCAGCTCGCCGAGCAGCGTTTCGACCAGCAGCGCGGCGAGGCCGGCGGCGGTGGGGACGTCCGTCTCGCGGAGCCCGGGCTCGCCGTGGATCCCAAGGCCGACCGCCATCCTGCCGGCAGGGACGCTGAACAAGGGGGAGTCCGCCCCCGGGAGCGTGCAGCCGCTGAAGGCCACGCCCACGCTTCGCGTACGGTCGTTGGCCGCAGTGGCGAGGCGGGCCACGTCATCCAGGCAGTCCCCGCGCTCTGCCGCTGCGCCGGCTACCTTGAACACGGCCAGGTCGCCCGCGATCCCGCGACGCTTGTGTCGCTCGTCCGCGCTGGCGCTCGACATGTCGTCGGTGACGAGCACGGTCTGGCAGGGGACACCCTGCGCACGCAGCGCCTCTTGGGCGGCACCGAAGTTCAGCACGTCGCCGGCGTAGTTTCCGAATGTCAGCAGCACCCCGCCGTCCGTCGCGGCACTGGAGGCCACACTGACGACCTGCTGGCGTGAGGGGGAGGCGAAGAGGTTCCCGACGACGGCTCCGTCCGCCAGGCCGGCGCCCACGAGGCCGGCGAACGCGGGGTAGTGGCCGGACCCGCCGCCGACCACGACGGCGACCTTGCCCACGGTGGTCCCGGTGCGTCGCACGACGCCGCCCGGAACCGCCCTGACCGCGTCGGCGTTGGCGGCGACGAACCCCTCCAGCATCTCGTCGGCAAAGTCGGCCGGGTCGTTGAAGAGCAGGGTCATGGGGCGAACGTAGCCAGCCGGGGAGCTTTGCGAGGGGCTGTGGCCGACGCAGTCAAGCAGTCGTCCCCCACGCGCAACTGCCTCGTCCTGCCACGCGGGGCTGCGTCCCGGTAGGCAGCGACGACCGGATGCGAGGAAGTTGCAGGCAATGCTGGACAGTTTAGTTACACGTGTCACAGTACACGAGTAACGGACACGTGTAACTACGGGATACAAGGGAGTAACTCGTCCATGAGCCACGAAGTCACCACCACACAGGCACCTTCGATCGTCACCCGTCGGGTCGACCGCCTCGAGATCGCGCACCTGCAGTCCCCGCACGGAGAGCGCGTGTACACGAACCCCGACCACGACTCGACCTGGCCGCTGCGCGCGCTGTACGCCCTGCGGGGCTCCGCGCGGGTGGGGCTCAAGGACGCTTCGTTCGACCTGGCCGAGGGTGACTTCGCGGTGGTGCGCAACAGCGACCAGCTCATGGTGACGACGGCGCCGGACACCGAGGTCCTCATCATCCGCGTTCCCGCGGCGACGGTCGGGCCGCACCTGAAGGCGATGTCCCAGGCGCATGGACGGGTCTGGGGCACGGGCACCGGCACGGCGAGCCTCGTGGGACACGTGCTGCGAGTGCTGGCCTCACAGCCCACGGAGTACGTGAGCGGCAACCCGGCGCAGCTGGCCCACCACGTCGTGGGTCTCATGGCGCTGCTGTGCTGCGACGGAGCGCCGGTCGTCGACCAGTACGGGCGGGATGGGCTGCTGCGCTCGGCCAAGGAGTATGTCGAGGCCAACCTGGGCGATGTGGGGCTGTCGCCCTCGGCGATCGCCGCGAGCCAGAACGTGTCCACGCGGACGTTGCACCGGTTGTTCGAGGCGGATGGCCTCACGGTCCGCGGGTGGATCCGGGGGCGCCGGCTCGAGCGGTCCCGCATCGACCTCACTGACCCCACCCTGGCCAACGTGCCGGTCAGCAGCATCGGGGCCAGGTGGGGGTTGTGGGACGCGGCGCACTTCAGCCGGCTGTTCAAGGCCGAGAACGGGATGCCGCCACGCAGCTACCGCGCCCAAGCCTTGGCCAACCGCGTCGCGCCCGCCGCCATCGCCGCGGCCTGACTCCCCGGTCTGACCGCGGTTTGTATCCATCGGCACCCCCGCTGTCGTGGCGAACAGACAACGAGGCACCGGCAGACAAGAACCGGTCGGCAGCCCACAAGATCAGCGCGCCCCACCGCGCAAGAGTGTTCTGCAACGAGCCGTTGTGGACGACGAACTGGGAGATGCAAGAGTGAAAGAGCTGAAGGTCGCCCTCATCGGCGGCGGGTTCATGGGCAAGGCGCACAGCATGGCGTACGCGGTCGCGCCGCTCGCGGCTGAGCTGGGCGCGACGGTCACCCGCCAGGTCGTCGTCGACACCAACCCCGACGTGGCCCGCGCCTCGGCTGCCCAGCTCGGCTGGGCCGAGTACGCGACGGACTGGCGCGAGGTGGTCAGTCGGGAGGACATCGACGTCGTCGACATCTGCACCCCGCCGCAGTTCCACCAGGAGATCGCACTGGCCGCCCTCGCGGCCGGGAAGCACGTCTTCTGCGAGAAGCCGATCAGCAACACCGCGGACGAGGCCGAGACCATGGCAGCGGCCGCCCAGGCCAGCGGCCTCGTGGCCCAGGTCGGGTTCAACTACCGGCACACCCCGGCCATCGCCTTCACCAAGCAGCTGCTCGATGCCGGCAAGCTCGGCACCCCTCTGCAGTTCCGGGCCAGCTACCTGCAGGAGGTCGGGTTCGGCTGGTCCGCCCAGCCCGATCGCTGGCGCGCACGGAAGTCGACCGGAGGCTCAGGCACCTTGGGCGATATCGGGTCGCACGTCATCGACCTCGGCGAGTACCTCCTGGGCGACATCGTCCGCGTCTGCGGGCTGCTGCGCGCCAAGGGCCAGGACGCGGAGGACGGCTGGCTCCCGGAGCACGAGCGGCTCGAGCAGGACCTGATCGACGACGGTGCCGTCTGGATCGCCCAGTTCGCCTCCGGCGCCATCGGTACCTTCGCCGCCCACTCCTACGCATCCGGGCGCAAGAACCGGGTCTACTTCGAGCTCGACGGGACCAAGGGAGCAACCCAGTTCGACTGGAACTCGAAGGAGGAGTTCCAGGTCTCCTACGTCGACGAGCCCGCGGACCACCAGGGTTTCCGGCGCATCCACACGAGCTCCCAGCACCCGGACGGCTTCTGGAAGCTGGCCGGGCTCGGGCTCGGCTACGTAGAGGTGTCGGCCATCCAGTTCCAGAAGTTCATCCGCGCCATCGTCGACGGGACAGGGTCCGCCCCTTCGTTCACCGACGCGGTGCACGTGCAGCGCGTCGTCGACGCGGTGGCCGAGTCCGCCAGGACCGGCGAGTGGGTCGAGGTCAAGCCGCGCACCGAGGCATCGGCATGACCGCGCCACGGATCCGGTTCGGCACCAACCTCATCACCTTCTTCGAGTCCGGCTGGTGGGGGTTGCCCGCCGGTCTGCCGTTCCCCCAGTGGGCCAAGGAGGTCGCGAAGGACCCACGGCACTACTTCGACGGGATGCTCGACGGCGCTCGCGACGCCGGCGTGGAGGGCATCGAGCTCGCCCCCGCACCGGGCGACTTCGAGCTGGCAATCGCGGCATACGGGTCGGCCGAGGCGTTCGCACAGGCAGTGGCCGACCGCGGGCTGGTCGTCACGTCCAGCTTCTCCCCTGGGCGCACGTTCATCGGCGAGGCCATGGACGACCCCTCCCTCGAGGGCAGGGCCGATGAGTACATCGAGCGGCATGCGAGGTTCCTCAACGCGGTCGGTGCGTCGACGATCACGATCGGGTCCGTGCCCCGGTCCCGGTTCGGCAGCGCCAGCCCGGACGACTCGGCCACGGCCGAGGACTTCACCGCACCGGTCTCGCGTGAGACCCACGAACGGTATGCCGACCAGATGAACCGCCTCGGCAGGATCATCGAGCCGTACGGTGTCCGGATGGCGATCCACACCGACGCCTACTCGATGTGTGTGCGCAACGAGGACATCAAGACGGTCCTGGGCCTCACCGACCCGGCGACGGTGCACCTGTGCCCGGACGCCGGTCACATCACCCTGGACGGGGGGGATGCGGTCGAGGTCCTGCGGACCCACATCGAACGCATCCCCACCATGCACTGGAAGGACTGCGTCGGGCCCCTCTCCGGTCACGTCCTGCGTGGCGAGCCCAAGGAACGCCACGACGTCATGCTGACGTACTTCCGAATCCTCGGTTCGGGGATCGTGGACTGGCAGGAGTGGATGCAGATCCTGCGTGACCACCAGTGGGCAGGGTGGGCCATCGAGGAGATCGACAACTCGCCCGACCCGGTCACCGAGCTGCGGCGCGGACTGGAGCACTTCCGCACCCAGCTGGCCCCGATCTGGAGCTAGCAGTGACGGAGGCACACGACGTCGCGGCGCTCGCGAGGCGCCTCGTCGCAGCGCTCGGCCCCGGGGGCACCGGCCTCGTAGACGCGTCGACGCGCCGGCGGGCCGAGTACACCTCCGACGCGTCGAACTACCGGGTCGTGCCGCAGGTCGTGGTCTTCCCCCGGGACGCCGCCGACGTCCAGGCAGTCACGGCCGTGTGCCGTGACGAGGGCGTCCCCCTCACCTCGCGGGGTGCCGGGACGTCCGTCGCGGGGAACGCGATCGGCACAGGAGTGGTTCTCGACTTCTCGGTGCGGATGAACCGCGTCCTGCACATCGACCCTGTAGCCCGGACCGCGGTGGTCCAACCCGGGGTCGTCCTGGACGACCTGCAGCGCGCGGCGGCCGTGCACGGGCTGCGCTTCGGGCCAGACCCGTCGACGCACGCCCGGTGCACGCTCGGCGGGATGATCGGCAACGACGCGTGCGGGTCGCACGCCCTCGCCTATGGCCGGACCAGTGACAACGTGCTGGCCCTGACCGTCGTCGACGGACACGGTCGCCTGTTCGACACCGGATCGCCTCCCGAGGACCTGTCCCAGGCGTTGCGCGCCGTGGCCGCCGACAACCTGGCCACGCTCCGTACCGAGCTGAACCGGTTCGGGCGTCAGGTCTCCGGCTATGCCCTGCACCACCTGCTGCCGGAGCACAACACCGGTTCGGCCCGCCTCGACGGCGAGCGGCTGGCCCGGCTCGTCGTCGGCTCCGAGGGGACGCTGGCGACAATCGTCGAGGCCACGGTATGCCTCGTCGCGAGCCCGGCGGCGACGAGCTTCGTCGTGCTCGGCTTCGCCGACATGATCTCCGCTGCCGACGCCACACCGGCCCTTCTCGACCACAACCCCCTCGCCATGGAGGGCATCGACCGTCGACTGGTCGACGCCGTCGGTGCCCGCGGCTCGTCCACCGCAGGGCTGCCGGCCGGCAACGGTTGGCTGTTCGTCGAGCTGGGCGGCGAGAGCGAGGAGCAGTCGCGAGACCGGGCCCGGGCGCTCGTCGCCGCCGCGCTCGCCGCCGGGGCCACCGACGCCGTCGTCGTCGACTCGCCCACGGCTGCCCGCTCCCTGTGGCGCATCAGGGAGGACGGGGCGGGGCTCGCCGGCCGCACCCCCGCAGGCCGGCCCGCGTGGCCGGGATGGGAGGACGCCGCCGTCCCGCCGGCCAACCTCGGTGCCTACCTGCGGGACTTCGACGCGCTGATGGACCGTCACGGCCTCGACGGCCTGGCGTACGGACACTTCGGTGACGGATGCATCCACGTTCGCATCGACCTGCCCCTGTCCGAGCCTCAGGGCAGTGTGCGCACCCGGACCTTCCTCCACGACGCCGCGAGGCTCGTCAGTCGGCACGGAGGGTCGCTCTCGGGCGAGCACGGCGACGGTCGGGCCCGCAGCGAGCTCCTCTCCGAGATGTACTCACCCCAGGCGCTCGACGCGTTCGCCCAGGCCAAGGCGGTGTTCGACCCGGACGACCTGCTTAACCCCGGGGTGATCGTGCGGCCCCGCCCGCTCGTCGAGGACCTGCGCGTCCCTGCGGCGCGACCGGCGGGGGAGTATGGCGGCCGCACCCGGCTCGCGTTCGCCTACCCGAACGACGGGGACGACTTCACGACCGCCGTGCACCGGTGCGTGGGGATCGGCAAGTGCCGCACCGACTCCGGTGGGGTCATGTGTCCGTCCTACCTGGCCACGGCCGACGAGAAGGACTCCACGCGAGCCCGGGCCCGCCTGCTGCAGGAGATGGCCAACGGGGATCTCGTCACAGACGGCTGGCGCTCGACCGAGGTGCTGGACTCACTGGACCTGTGCCTGTCGTGCAAGGGCTGCTCAGTCGACTGCCCTGCGGGCGTCGACATGGCGACGTACAAGGCCGAGTTCCTCGACCACCACTACCGGGGACGGCTTCGACCGCGGAGCCACTACTCGCTGGGTTGGCTGCCGCGCTGGTCGCGGGTCGCGGCACTGAGTCCCAGGGCGGCCAACGCGGCCCTGGGGCTCCCCGGGGTCACGCCAGTGCTGAGGTGGCTCGGCGGAGTCGACCCGCGCAGACCTCTGCCGCGTTTCGCCGAGCAGGGTTTCCGCGCCTGGTTCGCCGACCGCGGCCCCGCGACCGCAGGGCCCGCGCCGGAGGATGGCGGGACCCCGGTCATCCTCTGGGTCGACACCTTTACCGACCACTTCGCGCCCGAGGTGGGCCGCGCGGCCGTCGAGGTGCTCGAGCACCTCGGCTTCGACGTCCGCATCACCCGCGACCGCGTCTGCTGCGGTCTCACCTGGGTGTCCACCGGACAGCTCGCTGGGGCCAGACGCCAGCTGGTCGCCAGCCTCGAGGCCATCGAGGACGTTGCGGCGACGGCATGGCCGGGGGTCGCCCCCGCCACCATCCCGGTCGTCGGGCTGGAACCCAGTTGCACGGCCCAGCTGAGGGACGAGGCGGCCCGACTGGTGCCCGGCGATGCAAGGGCCGAGGGCCTCGAGCACCGCGTCGTCGGGCTCGCCGAGCTGGTCGCGCGCCACCGCCCGGACTGGCGACCGCCGGTGCTGGGGGAGTCGCCGCAGCCCGCGGTCGTGCAACCGCACTGTCACCAGCACGCGTCGACCGGGTTTGCCGCGGACACCGAGCTGCTGCGTGCCCTCGGCCTCGAGGCGACGGTGCTCGACGGCTGCTGCGGGCTCGCGGGCAACTTCGGTGCCGAGCGTGGGCACTACGACGTGTCGGTCAGCATCGCCGAGCGCGCCCTGCTCCCCGCGGTTCGCTCCGCCCTGGACCAGTCGCCGCAGGCCACGGTGATCGCCGACGGGTACTCCTGCCGTACGCAGACCCAGAACCTGACTGCGCACGTGCCCCTGCACCTGGCCCAGGTGCTGGCGTCTGCCATCCGGTCTGCCCCGTCGGTCCGGACACCGACCCCTTCCGCGCGCTGACCGTCGTACCTTCACCCGAAAGCCCCGTCACACCAGCCCCTGCACCAGGAGACGTCCCCCATGCCACAGCTGCGCGTCGTTGCCGCCACCGTCCTCAGCGAGGAGCACTGCGAGCTGATCGAGCACCTCGAGCCTCGTGTGACGGTCGTCCGCGACCAGTCCCTCCTGCCCCCGGCGCGGTACCCGGGGGACCACGGCGGCGACCCTGCGTTCACGCGCACGCCCGAGCAGCAGCAGGCGTTCGACGCGCTCGTCGACTCCGCCGATGCCCTCTACGGCCTCCCCGACGAGTCCGCACCCGCCCTGCGACGGGCGGTCGCCGCGAACCCCAGGCTGAGGTGGGTGCACACGACCCGGGCCGGAGGAGGCGCCCACGTCAAGGAGGCTGAGCTCCCCACCGAGGCCTTCGACCGGATCCTGTTCACGACGTCGGCGGGCGTACACGCCGACCCCCTCGCTGAGTTCGCGGTCTTCGGCGTCCTGGCCGGCGCCAAGGACCTGCACCGCCTCCAGGCGCACCAGCGCAAGCACGAGTGGGCGCTGCGCTGGACGATGAGCCGGGTCAGCCGACAGCGCATTGTCGTCGTCGGCCTGGGCAACATCGGTCGCGCGACGGCACAGAAGCTCGCTGCGCTCGGCGCAACCGTCATCGGCGTGCACCGACGCCCGGTCGTGGCCGAGGGGGTTCACGAGGTGGTGCCGCTGGAGCGCCTGGGCGCCGCGCTGTCGCAGGCGGACGCAGTGGTCCTCGCCCTGCCCGGCACCGACGTGACCCACCGGATGGTCGACGCGCAGGTGTTCGCGGCGATGCGCCCCGGGATCACCTTCGTGAACGTCGGGCGCGGGTCGACGGTCGACGAGGAGGCCCTCGTGGCTGCCCTGCAGGACGGGACCGTCGGGTTCGCCGCCCTGGACGTGTTCGCGGTGGAGCCGCTGCCCGCCTCGAGCCCGCTGTGGGACCTGCCCAACGTGGTCATCAGCCCGCACGGCGCGTCGATCACCGACGACGAGGACCGCCTGATCGCCGAGCTGTTCGCCGAGAACGCCTCACGACTCCTCGACGACCTGCCCCTGCGGAACGTCGTGAACACCCACGAGTTCTACTGAGCGCGCCAGCGCGAAACCTCGTCCCCCGCCGCCAAGTTCGCGTCCCGGGGACACAAGACCGGCCGCACGAGCCGAACACATACTGGTCGCAACGGACCAGGACCCAACGACGGGCCTGTGTGCCCGACAGAAGACCGGAGGACCACCGATGGCGACCGCCGTGACCGAACGGGTGGCAACGACCAAGGGCAACGCCCCGCGGGTGCCGCGCAGGCGACGGCCACGGCTGTGGCTGTTTCTCGTCCCCGCGCTGATCCCCTACCTGTTCGTGGTCATCATCCCGAGCATCCAGGGCGCGGCGCTGTCGTTCACCGACTGGAGCAACCTCAACCCGGACCGTTCGTGGGTCGGCTTCTCGAACTACACCCGGCTGTTCCAGGACCCGCAGGCGGTCAAGGCGGTGACGAACACGCTGCTCTTCGCAGTCCTCGTGACCGTGTTCGAGAACGTCATCGGCCTCGGCCTTGCGCTGGCCCTGAACGGGCGGCTGCGCAGCCGGAACGTGCTCCGTGTCATCTTCTTCGCCCCCGTGGTGGTCCTGTCGGTGGTCGTGGCGTTCCTGTGGCAGTTCCTGCTGGAGCCGGAGGGGCCGATCAATGAGATGCTCACCGGCGCAGGGCTCGACGGCCTCGCCAAGAACTGGCTCGGCGACCCCAAGGTGGCTCTCTTTGCCATCGCGGCGATCACCATCTGGCAGTTCTCCGGCTACGCCATGGTGATCTACCTCGCTGGTCTGCAGGGTGTGCCGCAGGAGCAGCTCGAGGCTGCCGCCCTGGACGGCGCAGGCCCCATCGCGCGTTTCTGGTACGTGGTCCGGCCGATGCTCGCGCCGGCCATCACCGTCAACCTCATGTTGTCCCTGATCCGTGGCCTGATGATCTTCGACCAGATCTGGGTCACCACCCAGGGCGGACCCGCGCAGTCCACCGAGACCCTGTCCACGCTGGTCTACCGCAACGCCTTCCAGTACGGGGAGCTCGGGTACAGCGCAGCGTTGGCCGTCGTGCTGTCGTGCTTCGTCGCGGTCCTGGCTGTCGTGCAGTACCGGTTCCTCCTCCGCTCCGGGAAGGACGCACGATGAACCGCTACACCTGGCGCACCAGCGCTCTCGAGGGCGTGATGCTCATCGTCGCGCTGGCCTTCCTCTTCCCGATCTACGTCCTGGTCAACCTCGCCATCCGGCCAGCAACGGACCTGTCGTCCGCGGTCAAGCCGACCCTGCACCCGACCTTCGGGAACTTCACGACCGCCTGGACCGAGTCCGGGCTCGGTGGGGCGATCGGCAACAGCCTCATCGTGACCGTGGTCAGCGTCACCCTGATCGTGATCGTCTCGAGCCTCGCGGCCTACCCGCTCGCTCGGATGACCACGCGCTGGTCGAGCGCCGCGTTCTACACGTTCATGGTGGGCTTGCTGCTGCCGTTCCAGCTCGGCCTCATCCCGCTCTACACGACGATGCGCGATCTCGGGCTCATCGGCAGCGTCGTCCCGCTCATCATCATCGACACCGGGCTGCGCATCCCGTTCTCGGTGTTCCTCTACACGCAGTTCCTCCGTGGCATCCCGGGGGAGTACGAGGAGGCCGCGGCGATCGACGGTGCCGGACCCCTGCAGACCTTCACCCGGGTGCTCTTCCCGATGCTGCGGCCCATCACGGGCACCGTCGTGATCCTCAACGGACTCTTCACCTGGAACGACTTCCTCCAGCCGCTGCTGTACCTCAGCGGCACCACCAACCGCACCGTCCCGGTCGCGGTCTACAGCTTCGTGGGCGAGTTCACCTCTGAGTGGGGAACGATCTTCGCGGCTCTGATCATCGGGGTCATCCCGGTGCTCATCGCCTTCTTCTTCCTCCAGAAGTCGCTCATCAAGGGACTCGGCACGGGTGTCAAGGGCTAGAGCCCGAACCGTCATCGAGTAGACATCACCATCACTAGAAAGGCATTCGTGTCGTGAACCGGATCAACAATGTGACGAAGGCAGTTGCCGTCCTGGCAGTGGCCGGGTCAGTCACCGCAGCGTGCTCCACCGCACCGGCCAGCGAGTCGGGCGATGGAGCCTCGAACCACCTGACCATCAGCTGGAAGGGCTCGGAGAAGATCGGCATCGAGGCCGTGCTGGCGGCCTACAAGGCCAAGAACCCCAAGGCCGACATCATCCTCACCACGGCCGACACCGAGCAGTACCAGGCCACCTTGGGCACCCAGCTGTCCGCAGGCACCGCAGCCGATGTCATGTACATCTGGCCCGCCAACGGCAACCCCGGCGCACTGCTCCAGATCGCCCCCCGCGGTTACCTGCTGGACCTCTCGGACCGGCCCTGGGCGAGCAAGTACCCGGACGCGGTCAAGCCCCTCATGCAGTACGAGGGGAAGACCTACCTCATGGGCACGCTGCTCAACACGTTCGGTGTGTTCTACAACAAGACGGCCCTGACGCAGACCGGCCTCACGCCGCCCGCGACCTGGCCGGAGGTGCTGCCGTTCTGCTCCGCCGCCAAGGCCAAGGGCAAGGTCGCGTTCGCGATGGGCGCCGCCACCCTGAACAACGTCCAGAACCCGCTGTACAGCCTCGGCCCGTCGCTGATCTACGGTGCCAACCCGAACTTCGACAAGGACCTGGCTGAGGGCAAGACGACCTTCGCCACGGACCCGGGCTGGAAGACGGCGCTGGACTACTACCAGCAGATGATCAAGGCCGGCTGCTTCAACGCGAAGTCGACGGGCCTGAACAACGACGGCATGCTCCAGCTCGTGGCCAGTGGCAAGGCCCTGGGCACCATGCCCAGTGCGCTGCAGCTGGCGGCCCTGCGCAAGATCGCCGGACCGGACAACCCCATCGAGTACCACCCGGTCTCGGGCGGCAACGACGCCAGCACCGGCATCATCGCCGCGGCAAGCTCTGGTGGCGCCGCCGTCAACGCCAAGGCCAAGAACAAGAAGATGGCGCTCGACTTCGTCGACTTCATGGGTACCACCCAGGGCACGGAGACATTCGTCAACGCGATGAAGGGACCAGTGCCCGCCATCACGGACCCCGCCATCAAGCTGGCCCCCGAGGCGCTCTCGCCGGTCAACGACTACGTCAAGGCCGGCCGGACGGTCCACTTCCTCAACCAGTTCTGGCCGAACGCCCGTACCGAGCAGGCCATGTTCGCCGGCCTGCAGGGCCTGCTGGCCGGGAGCACGACGCCGGAGGAGGTCCTCAAGGGGATGGACGCGGCATACAACACGAAGAAGTAGAACCGAACACCAGCAACGACAGCACGTGCGGCACACTGTCGGT
>NZ_JBFUEP010000039.1:0-44725 GCF_056403895.1 Pedococcus sp. P2_E5 | reverse complement strand
GACTCGCTGGTGTCGTCGACGCCGTCGTCACCGCTCCACGAGGTAGGGGTCCGCCCACGCGCTGATGATGCGGGCCGCCCGCTTGGCCTGGTTCCTGCCGGTGAGCAGGTGGTCGGCCCCCTCGAGTGACACGAAGCTGCGCGGGTGCCGAGCGGCCCGGAAGATCTCGCTCGCGTTTGCGATGCCCACCGTGTTGTCGGTCGGAGAGTGCATCACCAGCAGCGCCCTACGCAGGGTGCGGATCTGCTCGTGCAGGTCCACCGCGCGCACGTCCTCGATGAAGTGGCGGCGCAGGACGAGCGCCTTGCCACCGATCAGGAACGGAGCCTCCCCGTCGGCAAGGATGCGTTCCACGAGCGCGTCATAGTTGTGCTCCACGTGCCCTGGCTCGTACGGCGCCCCGATGCTCGCCACGGCGCGCACGGACTCGAGGTGGTGGGCGGCCGCGATCACCGCCGCGCCTCCGAAGGAGTGCCCTACGAGCAGCCTCACCAGGCGCCCGGAGTCGTTCATGAACCGCACGGCCTGGGCGGTGTCCGCGACCTTGTGCGAGAACGACCCGTCGCCCCAGTCCCCCTCGGACTCGCCGAGCCCGAGGTTGTCGAAGCGCAGCATCCCGATGCCCTCGTGGGCCAGCTGCTTGCAGATCCGGTTCGCGGCGGGGCTGTTCTTGCCCAGGGTGAAGCCGTGGGAGAAGACACCCCAGCCCCGCACGTGTCCCTCGGGCTGGTCGATGACGCCGGCGAGTCGCGGTCCGCTCGTACTGGGAAACCACACCGACTCAGGCACGGCGCCCATCCTCTCAAACCGCTGAGGGACGGCGTCGGGCTGCACGAGGCGTGAGAACATCGACGGGCCACCCACGCACGAAGGGGTCACATGACGTTCGCACAGGCCATCAGCAGCGTCCTGCGGCAGTACGCGACGTTCACCGGTCGGGCGCGACGTTCCGAGCTGTGGTGGTTCGTGCTCTTCACGGCCCTCGTCTCGGCCGCCATGCAGGTGCTGGACAACGCACTCTTCGGCAGTCTCGGCTCTGATGTGGCGGGCGGGCCGCTTCGGACCCTCGTCGGGATCGCCCTGCTCGTGCCGACGCTGGCGGTCGGCGCACGGCGCCTGCACGACACGGACCGCAGCGGCTGGTGGCAGCTCATCGCCCTTGCGCCGGTCGCCGGCATCATCGTCCTGGCCGTGCTGTGGGTGGTCGACTCCAGCCCCGGCGCGAACCGGTTCGGCGCGTCGGCGACGTAGCCGGCCTGACTGCTCTGGGCAGCTCGGCGGGCAAGGTCCGATGTCGCGGGTGGGGTCAGAACCCGCCCATGTCGCCGCCACCACCGAAGTCGCCGCCACCGAAGCCACCGGAGTCGAAGCCACCGGAGTCGAAGCCGCCGGAGTCGAACCCGCCCGAGCCGTAGTCGTCGCCGGCGACACCCGCGTCGCCGCCGGGGTCCCCTGCAGCGTCTCCCCCGGCGCCGTCTTCCCCACCGGTGTCAGCTCCCGACCCGTCCGAGCCGTCCGAGCCGTCCGAGCCGTCCGACCCGCTGGTGGTGTCTGCTGCCTCGGCCGCCTCCGGCGAGGAGTCGTAGCCGTCGAACAGCGCGTCGGCGATCGCCGACCCGATGACCACACCGGCGATCGTGCCCATCATCGAACCCATGATGCTGCCGCCCATCCCCGGGCCGCCCAGCCCGCCACCGAACCGGCCCCGGCTGAAGGTCTGCTCGAGGTAGCCCGGTTGCCGCAGCTCGGCCCGCGTGGCGGCCCGCGCCATCGACTGCGGGTCTGAGGTGGGGGCGGATTCACCGGCAGGCAGACCGGACGACAGCTCGGCCAGCACCTGCTCACGCTGCTGGGGCGTCAGTCGGGCGAAGGCCTCTGCGTGCACCTGCTCCAGCGACTCCGGTGGCGCGGTCCGAAGCAGGTACCGGTACCGCGCGATCGCCTGCTCGTCGGTTGCGCCCGCGGCGCCTCTCTGGCCGGCGTTGCCCTGGGTGCCGCCGGCTGCGGCGGGTGCGCCCTGCCCAGGTGCCGGTCGGGCAGGCGGCGCCGACCCGGCATACCCGCCCTGGGTCTGGAGCGGCTCGCGGCCGAGCAGTCGATCGAGGAAACCCATGGCGCTCTCCACTTCGGAGGTGGGCGCTTGGTCGCCCACGGTGCCACCACCCTGCAACGCGAGGGGCGGCAGCGCAATCAGGAGGTCAGCGGGCTGATGCGTCCCTCGTAGGCCGTGCGTGTGCGACCCGCAGGCGCTGCCGGCGCGCCGACGCCACGAGGCAGGTCCAGAACAGAGCCGCTCGAGGCGCCCACACCGTCACGCCGGTCGAGGGACGAGACGTCCTCGTCCCTGAGCGGGACGAACCGTTCGAGCAGCCGTTGCCACATATCCATCGACCCTTCGCCGTTCCGGAGGAGCACTCATCGGGGCAATCCTTCTGAGGCGCAGCATGAACGATGCCGCAGGCCAGGTGTTGGCGGCGCGCCGGACCGGGCCCTGTCGTTCGTTGGTCAACGAGGGCTGGCCGAACGGACGATCGGTCACTCCACACCACATCCGGACGAGTCCGACGGTGCTCCACCGAGTCGTGCGACGGCTCACCCGGTCGGTGAGGAGCGGCTCGCGGGTGCGCGGGTCAGCCGGCCCAACCCTGAGCGGTGGGCTGCGCCCCGAGCAGCTCGACGGCCACCTCGAACCAGACGGTGGAGCCTGCCGACGTGCGATGGGCTCCGAACGAGTCGGCGATGGCGCGCACGAGTGACAGTCCACGACCGCGGACGGCCATGGGCTCCGCGCCAGTCAGGAGTGGCTCGCCCCTGTTGCCGCTGTCGGCGACCGTCACCGCGAGGATGCCGGTGTCGAGGTCCATGGTGAGGTGCGACTCGGTTCCGGCGTGCAGCACGGCGTTGGTGATGAGCTCGGAGATCCCCGTGACGATGGTGTGCTGGTCACCGTCACCAACGTTCCAGTCGGTGAGCTGCTCGCGAGCCCAGTCACGGGCTGCACGCACCGACTCCGGCATGGGTGGCACCACGATCGCGGCCCGCCGGTGACCCTCGGGTGAGCGCCCGATGGCCAGCACCGCGCAGTCGTCCTCCTGACCGGAGGTCTGCAGCATCGAGTCCATGACGTGCTGCGCCACACTGCGCGGACTGCCCGGCGGCAGGTCGGCGAGCACCTCCAGCAGCCTGGCCTCGCCCTCGTCGAAGGCCTCGCCCCGACGCTCGAGCAACCCGTCGGTGAAGCCGACCAGCATGTCGCCGACCCCGAGGGTGAGGTGGTGGGCCGGTCTGACTCCCTCGATGCCCAGCGGTGGACCAACCGGCATCGTCACCAGCTCACCCCGCGCCCGGCCATCGGCCCTGGAGGCCTGGCCGAAGAGCAGCGCCGGGAGCGGGTGCCCAGCGCTGGCCAGCACCACGTCGCCCGTCTCGGGATCCACTGTGCCGTACAGCATCGTCACGAACAGCTCGCCGCCGAAGGCCATCCCGGGTCGTGCCCGGGGTGAACCGAGCGGCATCGACGCGGGCCACAGGGCATCCAGGTCCCAGACCACCCGGTCCAGTGCGTTCATGACCGAGGCAGGGTCGCTGTTGGTCAGCGCCGCACCCCGCACGGCGGCACGGACCTGACCCATCACCGTCGCCGCCATGACTCCGCGACCGACGACGTCTCCGATGACCACCGCCAGCCGGCCGTCCGGGAGGAAGAACGAGTCGTAGAAGTCTCCCCCTGCCACCGTCCCCTCCGACACCGGTTCGTACCGAGCGGCGATGCTGATCGCATCGGACTGCGGGAGGTTGGGTGGCAGCAGGGTGCGTTGGAGCAGCTCGGCGGTGGTGCGTTCGGCGTCGTAGACGACGGCCCGGCCCAGGGCGTCGCCCACGAGCTCACGGAACGGCGCCAGCACCGCCACGACGTCGTGCGGCACCGGGACGGCCTGGCGCTGGATGACGAGCGCGGCCTGCCCCCTCCCTGCCCAGAACGGGACGGCCACGATCTCACCGTTGTCGGACAGGTAGGGCTCGCCCCGCGCGATCGACTGGGCGATGACCGACGCCATGTCCTCCCCGAGCTCGGACCAGATCAGGGGCAACCGCTCCTCGTCGGGCGAGAGCTGCTCGATCCGGTGTCGTCGCGCCATCCGCCACGAGGCCGGGCCCGGTGACGGCAGGCAGATCGACACCGAGAGTCCGTCGAAGGCCACCATCGCCTGGCGCAGGACCACCTTGCACACGTCGTCGACGGTGACTGCGACGGCGAGCTGGGCAGCCAGCTTCGCGACGGCGCGGGCTCTCCCGATGGCACTGGTGGTCTCGACGATGACGTGCAGCACGGCCAGCACGCTCCCGTCGTCGGCCCGGACCGGCGATCCGCTCCTCAGGTAGTACCCGACGTCGGTCCCGTCCTCCAGCCCGTCCGGGAGGCCCTTGCCCCCGCCGTCGTCCGACGCCCGCCCGCGGTCGAGCCGCAGCTCGGTGCCCTCGTCGAGGAAGGCCTCTGCCTCGGAGTACGCGCGCTCCAGGAGTGGACCGACCTTGGGGTCGTTCCAGACCTCGGCCACCACCGTGCGCGCGGACTGGCCGAAAGCCGACGGGTGCTTGCTGCCCAGCAGGTCGCGGAAGGCGTCGTTGTAGAGCATGGTGAGCTCGGCTCCACACAGGAGCGCAACCGGCAGGGGACACTCCAGAGCGATCTCCCAGGCAGCTTCGAGCTGTGCGGGCCACTGCGACCGGGGCCCGAGCGGCGTCGCGGCCCAGTCGCTGTGGGCAGCGAGACGTCGCGCCTCCTGCGTTCCGCCCTCACCCACGCATTCCGCCTCTGTCCGACGTCGACCGCTCTATCCGAAAGGGTATTGCCCCTGCGCGACCTGAGACACGATCACTCGCCACTCAATCGGGAGTTCCTCGTGACGGCGCCCACCTGGTCGATGAGGAAGGCCCACTCCCACGCCACCTGCCGCCACGCGTCGTAGCGCCCACTCTTGCCACCGTGGCCCGCCACCATCTCGGTGCGCAGCAGGACGGGACGGTCGGCCGGGTCACTGGTCGTCTCCTCCCGCAGGCGGGCAACCCACTTCGCCGGTTCGGTGAAGAACACCCGCGTGTCGTTGAGCGACGTGGTGGCAAGCACCGCCGGGTATGCCGCGTGGTGGACGTTCTCGTACGGCGAGTAGGACTTCATGTAGCCGTACACCTCGGGGTCCGTCAAGGGGTTGCCCCACTCCTCCCACTCCACCACGGTCAGCGGCAGCGAGGGGTCGAGGATCGTGGTGAGGGCGTCGACGAAGGGCACCGCGGCGTGCACGGCGCGGAACCGTGTCGGCGCAAGGTTGAGCGCCGCGCCGATGAGCAGACCCCCAGCCGAACCGCCTTCTGCCACCAGCCGATCCGGCGCGACCCACCCGCTCGCGACGAGGTGCTCCGCCGAGCTGACGAAGTCGGTGAAGGTGTTCTTCTTGGTCGCCAGCTTGCCGTCGTCGTACCACGCCCGACCGAGCTCGCCGCCCCCGCGAACGTGGGCGATGGCGTAGACGAAGCCGCGTTCGAGCAGCGACAGCCTGGCCACCGAGAAGTAGGGGTCGGACGAGATCTCGTACGACCCGTAGGCGGTGAGCAGCCCCGGGTGGGTGCCGTCGGGATGGGCGCCGGCGGGGTAGACCAACGACAGCGGCACCTTGGTGCCGTCGGCTGCGGTCGCCCACTCGCGCCGCTGCTCGTACTGCGTGGGGTCGTAGTCGCCGAGCACGGGCTGTCGCTTGAGCAGCTGGAACTCGCGGCTCACGACGTCGTAGTCGTAGACGGTCTTGGGCGTCACCATCGACTCGAAGACCACCTGCAGCCGGGTCGTGGCACTCTCGGGGTTGTCGCCGAGCCCGACGGAGTAGACCGGCTCGTGGAACTCCAGGTCGTGGTGGCCGGCGAAGCCCGATGCCTGGGCCGGGTCGCGGTCGAGGACCCGCAGGGCGGTCAGCCCGTCCCTGCGCAGCGACAGCACGGCCACCTCGTCGAACGCGTCGATGCCCTGGAACCGCTCGCCTCGCCCTGCGCGCATCAGGGTCTRCCACTGGTCGGCCGACGTGGCGTCCAGCGGCGCCCACGCCAGGTCGGAGTCGATCGAGTCCGCGTTGTGCACGATGAGGAGGCGGTMTCCGGCGGGTTCCACGTCGTACTCGACGCCCTCGCGCCGGGGCGCGACGACCCTGAACTCACCCGTCGGGTCGCCGGCGTCGAGGATCCGGACCTCCGACGTCGTCTTCGAACCCAGGCCGATCATCAACCAGCGGTCGTCCCGGGAGGACCCCACCCCCATCCAGAACCGCTCGTCCTCCTCGTGGTGGACGAGGACGTCATCGGTGGCGGGGGTGCCGACCTGGTGTCGCCAGACCTGGTGGGGGCGCCAGGTGTCGTCGACCCGCGTGTAGAAGAGGTGCTGGCCGTCCAGCGAGAACACGCACCCGTAACCCACCTCGTCGACCGCGGTGTCGATGACGTCGCCCGTGCGAAGGTCCTTGACCCGCAAGGCGAACCGTTCGTCGCCCTCGGTGTCCACGGCATACGCGAGGCGTTGGTGGTCGGGGCTCACGGTCAGCGCCCCGAGCGCGAAGAAGTCATGCCCCGCGGCCTCGGCGTTCGCGTCGAGCAGGACCTGTTCGCCCTCGACCTCGGACCCGGGCTCAGGCATCGGCCGCGGCACGCCCTCGACGCGGGGCGCACGGCACTCGACGGCGTACTGGGAGCCCTCGAAGCTGCGGGAGTAGTACCACCAGGGGCCGCTCGCCACAGGGACCGAGAGGTCGGTCTCCTGGGTGCGGGAGCGGATCTCCTCGAAGATCGCGTCGCGCAGCGGCTGGAGGTCGGCCGTCACTGCCTCGGCGTAGTCGTTCTCCGCCTCCAGGTGCGCGCGCACCGCCGGGTCTTCCTTGTCACGCAGCCACTCGTAGCGGTCGACGACGACGTCCCCGTGGTGTTCCCGCGTGCTCTCGCGCTGCGCGGCCCGTGGTGGGGTCGGCGCAGCGATGGGCGGGCTTGCCTCAGGCATGGTCACGCTCGCACCCTATGTGGTGGCCTCAGCCGGCCAGGCAGCGCGGGCCGAGGATCACCTTGAGATCGCCGAAGAGCGCCTCCGTGGCGTTGACGCGGTACGAGTCCTCGAGCCTCATCAGGACCGAGCGGCCCGGCTGGCTCAGCCGGACGTGCACCTCGGTGGAGCCGGGATGCGACGACAGCACCGACTTGAGCTCCTCGACCTTGGTCTGGGTGGCCCGGTTGGTGTCGATGGTGACGACGACGGGGCCACGCGGCCCCTCGGAGATGTCGGGCAGCGTCAGGTCGGAGGCGAAGATGGTCGGGGTGTCGTCGCGACGGTTGACCCGGCCCTTGACGACGACGACGGCGTCGTGGGTGAGGGCGTGCTGCACCGTGAGGTAGGCGCTGGGGAAGAAGAGGCACTCGATCGCGCCCTCGAGGTCCTCGACCGTGACGATCGCCCACAGGTCGCCCTTCTTGGTGCGCTTGACCTGCAGCCCGGTGATCAGGCCGGCGATGGTGACGTTGGCGCCCTCGGGCTTGCCGTCCTCGCCCATCAGGCTCGCGATGGAGGTGTCGGCGTGCGAGCTGAGCACGTGCTCGATGCCGAACAGCGGGTGGTCGGACACGTAGAGACCCAGCATCTCGCGCTCGAACTGCAGCAGGGTCTTCTTGTCCCACTCGACGCTGGGAATGGTCGGCAGCACGGAGAAGTCGACGGACTCCCCTGCCGCGTCGTCGCCGAAGGACCCGAACAGCGAGTCCTGGCCGATCGCCTCCTGGCGCTTGATGTCGACGAAGTTGTCGACGAAGTCCTCGTGCACGCGGTAGAGGCCCTGGCGCGACTCCTGCAGTCCGTCGAAGGCGCCGGCCTTGATCAGTGACTCGATGGTGCGCTTGTTGCAGACCACGGCAGGGCACTTGGACAGGAAGTCCTTGAACGAGGTGAAGGCGCCCTTCTCCTCGCGCGCGGCCACGATGGCCTCGACGACGTTGTGCCCGACGTTGCGGATCGCCTGCATCCCGAACCGGATGTCGGTGCCCACCGCGGCGAACCGCGCCACCGAGTCGTTGACGTCGGGGGGCAGCACCTTGATGCCCATCCGCCGGCACTCGCCGAGGTAGAGCGCGGACTTGTCCTTGTCGTCGCCGACGCTGGTGAGCAGGGCAGCCATGTACTCGGCCGGGTAGTTGGCCTTGAGGTAGCCGGTCCAGTAGGACACCAGCCCGTAGGCCGCGGTGTGCGCCTTGTTGAAGGCGTAGTCCGAGAACGGCACCAGGACGCCCCACAGGGCCGCGATCGAGGCCTCGTTGAAACCCTTGGCCTTCATGCCCTGGGAGAAGGGGACGTACTCGGCGTCGAGGACCTCCTTCTTCTTCTTGCCCATGGCACGCCGCAGCAGGTCGGCGTTGCCGAGGGTGTAGCCCGCGAGCTTCTGGGCGATCTCCATGACCTGCTCCTGGTAGATGACCAGGCCGTAGGTGGTGCCGAGGATCGGGAGGAGGGCGTCGACCATCTCCTGCTGGAGCTTGCCTGCCAGCTGCGGGTCGAGCGGCGTCAGCTCCTGCTTGCCGTTCTTGCGCAGGGCGAAGTTGGTGTGGGCGTTGACCCCCATGGGACCGGGTCGGTAGAGCGCCAGGGCCGCCGAGATGTCCTCGAAGTTGTCGGGCTGCATCAGCTTGAGCAGCGTGCGCATGCCGCCGCCGTCGAGCTGGAACACCCCGAGGGTGTCACCGCGCGAGAGGAGGTCGAAGGTGGGCTGGTCGGTCATGTCCTTCGACAGCGCGTCGAGGTCGATGTCCTCGCCACGGTTGGCCGCCACGTTGTCGATGGCGTCGTCGAGGATGGTGAGGTTGCGCAGGCCCAGGAAGTCCATCTTGACCAGCCCGAGCGCCTCACAGCTCGGGTAGTCGAACTGGGTGATGACCTGGCCGTCCTGCAGCCGTCGCATGATCGGGATGACGTCGATGAGCGGCTCGCTCGACATGATCACCCCGGCCGCGTGGACGCCCCACTGCCGCTTGAGCCCCTCGAGTCCGAGCGCGGTGTCGACGATCTCCTTGAAGTGCGGCTCGGTGTCGACCAGCGTCCGGAAGTCGCCGCCCTCGTTGTAGCGCTTGTGGTCCTTGTTGTAGATCTCGGCCAGCGGCACGCCCTTGCCCATGACGTCCGGTGGCATCGCCTTGGTGAGCTGCTCCCCCACCACGAACGGGTGACCCATCACGCGGGCGGCGTCCTTGACGGCCTGCTTGGCCTTGATGGTGCCGTACGTGACGATCTGGGCGACGCGGTCGGCGCCGTACTTGTCGGTGACGTACTTGATGACCTCGCCGCGTCGGCGCTCGTCGAAGTCGACGTCGAAGTCGGGCAGCGAGGGTCGCTCCGGGTTGAGGAACCGTTCGAAGATCAGGCCGTGCGGGACCGGGTCGAGGTCGGTGATCTTCATGGCGTAGGCGCACATCGAGCCCGCACCGGAGCCACGACCGGGACCGACCCGGATGCGGTTCTGCTTGGCCCAGTTGATGAAGTCGGCGACGACGAGGAAGTAGCCGGCGTAGCCCTTGGACACGATGACGTCGGTCTCGAAGGCGGCCTGCGTGGTGGCGTACTCGGGGATGCCCGTGGGGAATCGCTCGACGAGCCCCTTCTGGACCTCCTTGATGAACCACGACTCCTCGTTCTCCCCTGGGGGACAAGGGAACCGGGGCATGTAGCGGCCCTCGTCCTCGGTGAACGAGATGTCGCACATCTCGGCGATGAGCAGGGTGTTGTCGCAGGCCTCGGGCAGCTCGCGCCAGGTGTGCCGCATCTCGGCCGGGCTCTTGAGGTAGAAGTCGTCGGCGTCGAACTTGAACCGGTTGGGGTCCATCAGGGTCGAGCCGGACTGCACGCACAGTAGCGCGGAGTGCGCCTTGGCGTCCTCGCGTGTCGTGTAGTGCAGGTCGTTGGTCGCGACCAGGGGCAGGCCGAGCTCGCGGGCCAGGCGCAGGAGGTCCTTCTGCACCCGCCGCTCGATGTCGAGGCCGTGGTCCATCAGCTCGGCGAAGTAGTAGTCCTGGCCGAAGATGTCGCGGAAGTCCGATGCAGCCTGCAGCGCCTCGCGGTACTGGCCGAGGCGCAGCCGGGTCTGCACCTCGCCCGACGGGCAGCCGGTCGTCGCGATGAGCCCCTGGCCGTACTGGCCGAGCAGCTCGCGGTCGATGCGCGGCCACTTGGCGTAGACCTGGTCGAGGCTGGCCTGGGAGTCGAGCCGGAACAGGTTGTGCAGACCGTTGTTGTTGCGGGCCAGCAGCGTCATGTGGGTGTAGGCGCCCGAACCGGACACGTCGTCGCCCGACTGGTGGTCCTCTCCCCACTTCACGCGGGTCTTGTCGGTGCGGTGGGTGCCCGGCGTGACGTAGGCCTCGACGCCGATGATCGGCTTGACGCCCGTCCCCTGGGCCTTCTTCCAGAACTCGTAGGCGCCGAAGACGTAGCCGTGGTCGGTGGTGGCCAGGGCCGGCATCCCCATCTCGGCCGCCTTGGTGAACAGGTCACCGATCCGCGCCGCGCCGTCGAGCATGGAGTACTCGGTGTGCACGTGGAGGTGGACGAACGAGTCGCTGCTGTTCGAGCTGGTGCTGGAGGAGGCGCGGGAGCCGGGCTGGGAGGACATCGAGACGATCCTAAGCCTCCCCACCGACTGCCCCTCGGCGTGTCGGGGCCCCGTGTCGCGGCGGGTTCCCGACGCCCTCCCCCACCACGCTCAGGTATGCCGCGGAGCCGGCGCCCACGCGCCTGCTGGGACCCGCACGGCATACCTCATCGGCTCGGGGTGGTGCCTCAGACCCGGTCGAGCGCCTGGGCCAGGTCGGGCGGGTACGGGCTCTCGTAGGTGACGTACTTGCCGGTGCCGGGGTGGTCGAAGCCCAGACCCACGGCGTGCAGCCACTGCCGCTCGAGGCCGAGGCGGGCCGCCAGCTTGGGGTCCGCGCCGTAGGTCAGGTCGCCCGCGCAGGGATGGTGCAGCGCCGAGAAGTGCACCCGGATCTGGTGGGTGCGCCCGGTCTCGAGGTGGATGTCGAGCAGCGAGACGGCCCGGAACGCCTCGATGACCTCGTAGTGCGTGACGCTGGCCTTGCCCTTCTCCATCACGGCGAACTTGTAGTCGTGGTTCGGGTGCCGGCCGATCGGTGCGTCGATGGTGCCGACCACCGGGTCGGGGAGACCCTGGACGAGGGCGTGGTACTTCTTGTCGACGCTGCGGCTGCGGAAGGCCTGCTTGAGGACGCTGTAGGCGTACTCCGACTTGGCGACGACCATCAGTCCGCTGGTCCCGACGTCGAGCCGCGAGACGATCCCCTGCCGCTCGCTCGCCCCACTCGTGGCGATGCGGTAGCCGGCCGCGGCGAGGCCGCCCACGACGGTGGGGCCGGTCCAGCCCACGCTGGGGTGGGCCGCCACCCCCACCGGCTTGTCGACCACGACGAGGTCGTCGTCGTCGTGGATGATGCCCATCCCGGGCACCGGCTCGGCGATCACCTTGAGCGTCGGGCTCTGCTCGCTGGCCGGCAGGGTCACCTCGAGGAGGTCGCCGGCGCTCACGCGGTCGGACTTGCCCGCCTGCTTGTGGTTGATCTGGACCTCACCCGCCGAGGCGAGGTCGGCCGCCTTGGTGCGCGAGACCCCGAAGAGCCGGGCCAGGGCGGCGTCGACGCGCTCCCCCTCGAGGCCGTCGGGGACGAAAAGGGTTCTGGCGTCGGTCATTCTGCGGCCTCGTGTCGTCCGTGGTGGGGGCGTTTGCCGTCGACGCCGATGCCGCGCAGGGCCAGCAGCCCGATGGCTGCGGCGGCGCCGACGATGGCGATGTCGGCGACGTTGCCGATGAACAGTCCGAAGTAGTCGATGAAGTCCACGACGTGTCCCCGACCGGGGCCCGGCTCGCGCACCATCCGGTCGGTGAGGTTGCCGAGCGATCCGCCCAGCAGCAGCCCCAGCGCCCAGGCCCAGCCGCGACTGCCGATGCGGCGCGCGGTGCGGATGATGACGACCAGCACGGCGAACGCGATCAGGGTGAGCACCCAGGTGGCGCCGTTGCCGATGGAGAACGCGGCGCCCGCGTTGCGGATCAGGTTGAGCCGGATGAACTCCCCGACGACGTTGACGGGCGCTCCCGGGTCCAGGTGGTCCAGGGCCCAGGCCTTGGTTGCCTGGTCGGCGAGGTAGGCCGTGAGGGCCGCCGCGGCCATGAGGCCGAAGAGGCCGCGGCGCTCTGGTGTGGGTCTGGTGGTGGAGGGGGACTCGTCGGCCGCGATCAGCGGCGCTCCTGCTTCGTCTTGCATGTCACGCATAGGGTCGCACGAGGAGCGGCCTGAAGGCGAAGTTTGCCGATCGGGTTGCCGCAGGACTCGCAGATTCCGTAGCTGCCGTTGTCGAGTCGCTCGATCGCGTGGAGGTTCTGGTCGAGCATCTCGCGGGCGTTGTTGGCCAGCGAGATCTCCTGCTCGCGCTCGAAGGTCTTGGCTCCGGCATCCGCCTGGTCGTCACCGGCGCCGTCGCCGGCATCCCGCATCAGCCCCACCAGGTCGGCCTCGGCGACGGTGATCTCCTGGCGCAGGTGCGCGACGTCGCCCTCGATCGCGGTGCGGATCTCGCGCAGCTCCTTGGCTGTCCACGGGGACTCGTCGTCGCGGACCCGCAAGGACCGGGGGGCGGTCCTGGTGGCGGCGCTGGTCTTCTTCGCGGGCGCGGCGCTGGTCTTCTTCGCGGGCGCGGCCTTCTTGGCGGGCGCAGCGCTGGTCTTCTTCGCGGGCGCGGCCTTCTTGGCGGGCGCGGCCTTCTTGGCGGGCGCCGCGCTGGTCTTCTTCGCGGGCGCGGCCTTCTTGGCTGGCGCGGCGCTGGTCTTCTTGGCCGGCGCGGCGCTGGTCTTCTTGGCCGGCGCGGCGCTGGCCTTCGTGGCGGGCGCGGCCTTCTTGGCCGGGGCGGCGCTGGTCTTCTTCGCGGGCGCGGCCTTCTTGGCGGGCGCGGCCTTCTTGGCCGGGGCGGCGCTGGCCTTCTTCGCGGGCGCGGTCTTCTTCGCGGGCGCGGCGCTGGCCTTCTTCGCCGAGGTGGTCTTCTTGGCAGGGGCGGTCTTGGTCGCGCTGGAAGCCTTGCTCGCCGATGCGGACTTCGTCGCCGCTCTCGCCTTTTGAACCATGGTGTGCCAGGCCCCTCGGTCGCATGGCGCTCCTAGACGAGCGCGCACAGGTGCGGTGAGGATAAGCGCTGGGCGCTGCGGACTCAACGGCAAAACGCGGTCGGAGCCAAAACCGTTGGAACGCGGGCCCTCGGAACGCCAGGGAGCGCCCACCGCGATGCGGTGGGCGCTCCCTTCGTGCACTGATGCCCGTGGCCGGACGCAGGGTCTCCTACTGGTTGTCGGAGTTGCCCTCGTCCTGCGCCTGGTCCTCGTCGTCGCCGGCCTCTGCAGGCTCCACACCGATGTGGTCGAGGTCGGCGAGCTGCTCCTCGATGTAGTTCTTCAGTCGCGCACGGTAGTCGCGCTCGAAGGTCCGCAGCTCGTCGATCTTCTTCTCGAGCATGCTGCGCTCACGACCGAGCTCCTCGAGGATCTGCGCCTTCTTCTGCTGGGCCTCGTGGACCATGCCGGTCGAGCGCTCGCGGGCCTCCGTGATCATCTGCTCGTGCTTGGAGGTCGCATCGCTGACGAGCTCGTCGTGCCGGGCCTGCGCCGTCGCGAGGAGCTCGTCGTGGCGGGACTGACCGACGGACATCAGCTCGTCGTGCTTGCTCTGGCCCACCGTGAGCAGCTCGTCGTACTTGCTCTGGCCGTCACCCACGAGCTCGTCGTGCCGTGCCTGTGCCTCGGAGATCAAGCGGTCCCTGGTGGACTCGCCCTGCCCGACGTGCTCGTCGTGCAGTCGCTGAGCCATCTCCAGCAGTGCTGCGGCGCTGGCGCCACCAGCTGCGGCCCCGGCACCCACTGCCGCGGCGTTGTTGCCTTGTTCCGCTGCGACGATGGGCGCCGCCTGGGCGGCCTGCGCCGCCTGCGCCGCTTCGACTCGTGCGGCTTCGAGGGCCTTGGTCTGCTC
Organism: Pedococcus sp. P2_E5; assembly: GCF_056403895.1. Classification (NCBI taxonomy): domain Bacteria; kingdom Bacillati; phylum Actinomycetota; class Actinomycetes; order Micrococcales; family Intrasporangiaceae; genus Pedococcus; species Pedococcus sp. P2_E5. The sequence goes on along the minus strand of NZ_JBFUEP010000039.1, from coordinate 30,631 downwards.
GGCGTTGGCGCGCTTGAGCTCCTCGGCCTGCTGCTGGGCCTCCTCTGCCTGCTGCTGCGCCTCGGCGGCACGCTGCTCGGCCTGCGCCGCGCGCTGCTCCGCCTCCTTGGCGCGGGCCTCGACGGCCTGCGCGCGCTCCTGGGCACCCTTCTCGGTGTCCGAGATCCGACCCTGGGCGGCCTGCTCGGCCTCCTCGGCGCGTGCCTGCGCCGTCTTCTCGGCCTCCTCGGCGCGAGCGACGGCTGCCGCCACCCGCTCCTGGGCTGCCTTCTCGGCCTCGTCGGCCTTGGCCGCGATGGCGGCCAGGCGCTCCTCGGCCTCGCGGGTGGCCTTCGCCTCCGCCTCCTGGGCGGCCTTGGCGTCCGCTGCCTTGGCGGCCGCGGCGTTGGGGTCGGCCTTGGCGACGACCGGCATGCCCTTGGTCTGCCGGCACTCGTTCAGCTGGTCACGGAGGTCATCCCCCTCCTTGACGATGCGACGCATCTCGGCGACCACCTCGTCGAGGAAGTCGTCGACCTCGCGTTCGTCGTAGCCACGCCGGAACTGCGTCGGCGTGAAGTTCTTGTTGAGGACGTCCTCAGGCGTGAGCGTCATGTAGTCACCTCGGTTGGCTGGCATGAGCAGTGCAGGTAAAGCATCCCAGAGAATGGGTCACGCGCCAGCCTAGAGGATGCGGCGCCGACCGGATGAGGCTCGTCGGAAAGTGTCCGGCTAGAGCAGGCTCAGCGCCAGGCTGGTCAGCAGCATCAGGACCAGGAACGCCAGGTCGAGGCGCAGGGTGCCCAGCGTCAGCGGGGGGATCACCTTGCGCAACGCCTTCAGAGGCGGGTCGGTGATCGTGTACACGAACTCCGCGACGACGAGGATCGCGCCACGCGGGCGCCAGTCGCGTGCGAAGGCCTGCACCCAGTCCAGGACCAGCCGTCCCAGCAGGATGACGAAGAAGAGGAAGACGACGAACCGAAGGGCGCTCGCGACGATGTTCTGACCCAGCAGCATGGGCTCACCCTGCCATGGGAAGCGTGGCGTGGGCTGTGTGGGTCAGCTCTGGTTGAACAGGCCGCGGGTCGCGGTGGGGGCTGCGGGGCCCTCCTCGGCCGAGACCTCGACGTGTGCCGGGGACAGCAGGAACACCTTGGAGGTGACCCTCTCGATCTGCCCGTGCAGGCCGAAGACCAGGCCGGCAGCGAAGTCGACCAGGCGCTTGGCGTCCGAGTCGTCCATGTCCGAGAGGTTCATGATGACCGGCGTGCCGTCGCGGAAGCTCTCGCCGATGTTCTTGGCCTCGTTGTAGGTGCGCGGGTGGATCGTGGTGATGCGGTTCAGCGCACCCACCTCGACGTCACGGACGACCCTGGCCACGGGCGTGCGCTGCGGCAGCGGGGTGACGGCGGCCGAACGCTCGGCCGGTGCCTCCTGGCGGGCGGGCTCGTCGTAGTCGTACTCGTCGTAACCGTCGTAGCGCTCGTCATCTTCGGCGAGCCCGAGGTACACCATCGTCTTGCGCAGCGCCCCAGCCATGTGCGAGCTCCCTTTGGGTTCAGTGCCTACTGTCCGTTCACGATCACGCCTGGTCCACGTCATCGCCGTCTTCGGGACTGAAGTTACCGGTGTGACTGCCGAGAACCGAGGATTGCGCTCCCGACACGCAGGTGTGTCGCTCCGTGCGCCACGGCAGCCTCGAGGTCCCCGCTCATCCCCGCGGAGATCCAGGTCGCCCCCCGATGAGCCTGTTGTATGCCGTGTGCCACCGTCCGCAGGCGGGCGAAGGCCGCCCCGGGGTCGGCCCCGAGCGGCGCGACCGCCATCACCCCGCGCAGGTCGAGGTGGTCGCACCCAGCCACCTGGTCAGCCAGCGCCTCCGCGGACTGCGGCTCGACACCGCCCCGGTCGGGCGGGTCGTCGAGGGAGACCTGGACCAGGACAGCGGGACGGACTCCGTGGGCGGCGGCCGCGCGATCGAGGGCTGCGACGAGCTTGGGACGGTCGACAGACTGCACGACGTCGGCATAGGACACGACCGACCCTGCTTTGTTGGTCTGGAGCTGACCGATGAAGTGGACCTGCACGTCCTGCCGCCGGGCCAGCTCGGACACCTTGACCGAGGCTTCCTGGTCGCGGTTCTCCCCGATCGCGCCGATGCCGAGTTCCACGAGGAGCTCGATGTCGCTGGCGGGGAAGAACTTGGTCACCGCGATCAGCTGGACGTCCGACGGATCCCGTCCCGCCTGGGCACACGCCGCATCGATGCGCTCGCGGACCCGGGCAAGGTTGTCGGCGAGCTCGGCGCGACGCGCCGCCCCGTTGCTCACGCGACCCCGGCCACGACGACCCCGGCACAGCGACCGGTGCGCCCGTCCCTGCGGTAGGAGAACAGCCGCTGGTCCTCGCGGGCACACCCCGGGACCCACTGCACCCCGACGCCGTTGGCCACCAGCTGGGCGACGACCCCCGTCGCGACATCGATGGCCGGAGTGCCGGACCACGACCGCGCGGACGACTCGGGTGCCACGTCCGCCGCGGCCACGCGCATCTGCTCCGGCACCTCGTAGCACCGGCCGCAGACCGACGGTCCGACCACGGCGCTGATGTCGCGGGCACCGAGGTCGCGCATCTGACGCACCGCGGACTCGACGATGCGGGACATCATCCCGGGCCGACCGGCATGCACGGCTCCCACGACGCCGGCAGCAGGGTCGGCCAGCAGGACCGGGGTGCAGTCGGCCACGAGGACCGCGAGGGCCAGCCCAGGGGTGGCGGTGACCAGGCCATCCGCCGGCGGCGGGCCCTCGGAACCCCACTCCCGGTCGACGACGATGACCTCGTTTCCATGGCACTGCTGCATGAACAACAGGTGATCGCGTTGTACCCCAACGGATTTCGCGACCCGAGAACGGTTCTCCTCGACGGCCACGACGTCGTCCCCCACGTGCCCACCCAGGTTGAGCGAGTCGAACTCGCCGCCGCTGACGCCGCCCTCGCGGTCGGTGAAGCCCCATTGGACGGGACCGGTGTGCGCGCGCCAGTAGTACACCGCCCCAACCTACGACAGGGGCGCCGGAGTCGTCCGGCGCCCCTGTCGGCGTGGTCTCAGCGTGTTGCTTACTTCAGGAAGTCGGGCACGTCCAGGTCGTCGCCCTCGTCGAAGGTGACGGTCCGCGGCGGGCGACCTGCGGGCTCGCGCTGTGCCGCAGGCTCGACCGGCGCTGCCTCCGAGGTCTGCACCGGGGCGTCGCGCGACGGGGCCGGCGGCGCGGAGGGCTCGAACCTCGGCGCCTCGGCAGCCGGAGCAGCCGCGGCGGCTGGTGATGCCTGGGTCGGCTGCTGCTGCGCCGGGCGCGAGGAGCCCTGGATCTGTCCGATCGCGCGGTCGTTCTCGCGCTTGAGGGGGGCGCCGCCGTCAAAGCCTGCGGCGATCACGGTGACCCGGACCTCGTCGCCGAGGGCGTCGTCGATGACGGCGCCGAAGATGATGTTGGCCTCGGGGTGGGCCGCTTCCTGCACCAGCCGCGCGGCCTCGTTGATCTCGAAGAGACCGAGGTCGCTGCCGCCCTGGATGGACAGGAGCACGCCGTGTGCCCCGTCGATGCTGGCCTCGAGCAGGGGGCTGGAGATGGCGAGCTCGGCGGCCTGGACCGCCCTGTCGTCGCCCCGCGAGGAGCCGATGCCCATGAGGGCCGAGCCCGCGCCCTGCATGACGGACTTGACGTCGGCGAAGTCGAGGTTGATCAGTCCCGGCGTCGTGATCAGGTCGGTGATGCCCTGGACACCGGACAGCAGCACCTGGTCGGCCGAGCGGAAGGCGTCGAGCATGCTGACGGTGCGGTCGCTGATCGACAGCAGCCGGTCGTTGGGGATGACGATCAGCGTGTCGACCTCTTCGCGCAGGTTGGCGATGCCGGTCTCCGCCTGGTTGGCGCGACGACGTCCCTCGAACGTGAACGGGCGCGTCACCACACCGATGGTCAGGGCACCGAGCCCCCTGGCGATCTTGGCGACCACCGGCGCTCCACCGGTGCCGGTGCCACCACCCTCACCCGCGGTGACGAAGACCATGTCGGCACCCTTGAGGACCTCCTCGATCTCCTCCGCGTGGTCCTCGGCGGCCTTCTTGCCGACCTCGGGGTCGGCGCCGGCACCGAGGCCCCGCGTGAGCTCGCGGCCGATGTCGAGCTTGACGTCCGCGTCGCTCATCAGCAGCGCCTGCGCATCAGTGTTGACGGCGATGAACTCGACGCCCTTGAGGCCGACCTCGATCATGCGGTTGATGGCGTTGACGCCACCTCCGCCGATGCCGACGACCTTGATGACGGCCAGGTAGTTCTGTGGTGCTGCCACGGCGTGGGCCTTCCTGAATGCGGTGCTCGGTGGTGGTCGTCGCTCGGTGCTGACGAGTCCGTGGTGGTGCTCGTCGACCGATCGCAGTACCTCAACGTCACGTTGAGGGTTACCCTCATCGACGTCCAGATGCCTACGTTTCGGTGTCGCCGACGCTATGCGTCACATGGGTCGCAGGCAACCTGATCGACCGCGTGTCGCAGCACAGATTCACCCGATTCAGCAGTTTTCGGCGAGGCCGTCGGATGGCCTGTCACACCCGTCACTTCAGCCCCACCGGTCACAGTGTGACACGAGCTGCGGGCGTCGCCCTCATCGGGTGACGGGCGTGCTCGGAGCACTGACGTCGATCAACGTCGGCCGCGAGGCGAGCAGCGCCGTCATGATGGCCACCTTGCGCTCCGGCTCCTCGATCCCACCCCACACGACGGACGTACGACCGATCCGCAGGGTGACCAGGTTGGCGCTGCTCACGGTGATGTTGGTGACCCGCTTCTGTGTCGCCGCGGGGAGCGCCTTGAGGACGCTGACGGCTGCTGCGAGGGCATCCCGGGACAGGGCTGCGGTGGTGGCGGCATTCACCGTCGGAACGCCGCGCGGAGGGGTGCTGACCTGGGCGTAGGCCATCCCTGTCTCGTCTACAACCTGTAGTTGACCTTGAGGGTTCTTGACGACGAGGAACGGCTGCCGCGGGCTGGCGTGGATGACCAGGGTGCTGGGCCAGGACCGTTCGATCGAGACGTCCGCCACGGTGGCCCGCTCGGCCACGCGGGCGGCCACGGCGCCGCTGTCGACCCGCGCCAACGGCTCCCCCAGCGGCACCTGGGCCATCGCCCTGATGGCCGCGACCTCGGCCTCGGGGACCCCGACGACCTCGACGTGGCGCACGGCGAGGACCGGGCTGAACCCGACCACCCACCCGAGGAAGACCACGACCGCCAGGCTCGCGGCGGCATACGCGAGCAGTCGCAGCGGGCGCTGGCGCACCTCGTGGGCGCGCCGCTGGAACCGCGCACGGGACGACGCGAGCCCCGTGCGGCCCGCGCGACCGCTGGACCCGGGATGACGGCTCATGCCTGACCGAGGGCGCGCAGGATCTCGGGCCCGATCATCGTCACGTCCCCAGCACCCACCGTGATGACGAGGTCACCCTCGCGGGTCCGACCGGCCACGTGCTCGGCCACGGCCGACCACGAGGGGACGACGGTGACGTCCACGTCCGGCCGCAGCTCACGCAGCGCGTCGGCGATCAGCTGGGAGGAGACGCCCGGCATGGGGTCCTCCCGGGCCGCGTAGATCTCCATGAGCACGACCACGTCCGCGGGCAGCAGCGCCGACGCGAACTCGCGGGCGAAGTCCCGCGTGCGCGAGTAGAGGTGCGGCTGGAAGACGACGACCAGCCGCCCCTCGCCTGCGAGGTCCGCGCCCGTGCCCACGACGGCCGCGACCTTGCCGGGGTTGTGGGCGTAGTCGTCGACCACCGAGACACCGGCCGCCGACCCCTTGGGCTCGAACCGACGCCGGGTGCCGGTGAAGCCGAACAGCCCGTCGAGCACGCGGGTGGGGTCCTGACCGAGGCCGTCGACGGCCACGGTGTAGGCGGCAGCCGCGTTGAGCAGGTTGTGGCGACCGGGGATGTTGATCCGCAGGTTGCGCGGGACGCCGTCGGGCCCGGTGACGGTGACCCGACCCATCAGCCCGCGGAAGACCTCGTCGCGCAGGACGACGTCGGCGTCGCTCGACCACCCGTAGGTGAGCACCCGGGTGCCGGCGGCCCGCGTCGCCTCCGCCAGCGAGCGGGATCCCTCGTCGTCGTGGCAGGCGACGAGGAGCCCACCATCGACGATGGTCGCCGCGAACGCGGTGTAGGCCTCCTGGACCCGCTCGAAGGTGCCGTAGAAGTCGAGGTGGTCGGGCTGCACGTTGGTGACGACCGCCACCTCGGGCCGGTAGACGAGGAACGAGCCGTCGCTCTCGTCGGCCTCCGCGACGAACACCTCGCCGGTGCCCCAGTGCGCGTTCGTGCCGTGCTTGGCGAGCTCGCCGCCGGCAGCGAAGGACGGGTCGACGCCGCAGTGCTGGAGCGCGACCGTCAGCATCGAGGTCGTCGTGGTCTTGCCGTTGGCCCCCGCGACGGCCACGCGTCGCGAGTCCGCCATGGTGCTCGCGAGGGCCTGGGAGCGGTGCAGCACGCGCAGGCCCGCCGCGCGGGCGGCCGCCAGCTCGATGTTGGTCTCGCGGATCGCCGAGGAGATGACGACGGTGTCCTTGCCCTCGACGTATGCCGCGTCGTGGCCGACGTGGACGTCGGCGCCTTCCGCGGCGAGGGCCGCGAGCACCGGGGACTGCTTGGCGTCGGAGCCGCTGACCGCGCACCCCCGGGCCAGCATCACGCGTGCCACGCCGGACATGCCGGCGCCACCGATGGCGATGAAGTGGATCGAGCCCAGGTCGCCCAGAGGAGGCACGGGCTCGGTGAAGTCGAACCGTTCGTTGGAGCCGTTCATCGTTGCCCCGCAATGGAGTCCGTGAAGGCAGCGACCACCAGGTCGGCCAGCAGCTCGTCGGCGCCCCGCTCCCCTGTCGCCGCAGAGGCGGCTGCCATCGCGTCCATCCGGTCACGATCCGACACGAGCGGCACCAGGGTGTCGTCGACCCAGGACGGGGTGAGCGCCGCGTCCTCGACCAGCAGTCCACCACCGGCGGCCACGACGTCGGCGGCGTTGAACCGCTGTTCGCCGTTGCCGATGGGCAGCGGGACGTAGACGGCCGGCAGCCCCACCGCGGTCAGCTCACAGACGGTGTTGGCGCCCGCGCGGGCGACGACGAGGTCGGCCGCGGCATACGCGAGGTCCATCCGGTCGGCGTAGGGCGCGACCACGTAGGGCGCGCCGGGCCCGCCGTTGTCGGCGACGAACTCCTTGCCGGCGCCCGTGAGGTGCAGCACCTGCACCCCGGCCGCCCGCAGCGTCGCGGCCCTGGCCTCGAACGTCGTGTTCAGCCGCTGCGCCCCGAGCGACCCGCCGGTGACGAGCACCGTCGGCCAGTGGGGTTCCAGCCCGAAGTGGGCAAGGGCCTCCGGGCGCAGCGCGACGCGGTCGAGCTGGGCGATCTCGCGGCGCAGCGGCATGCCGATCGCGGTCGCGTGGGCCAGCTTCGTGCTCGCGAACGTCGTGGCCACGAAACGGGTCATCCGGGCGCCGACCCGGTTGGCCAGGCCCGCGCGGGCGTTCTGCTCGTGCACGACGATCGGGACGTGTCGGCGACGGGCGGCGAGGTAGGCAGGGGTCGAGACATAGCCACCGAAGCCCACGACCACCTGGGCGCCGGACTGCTCGATGGCCCGTTCGGCGGCCGCGACTGCGGCGCGGAGGTTGCCCGGGAGGCGGAGCAGGTCACCGGACGGACGGCGGGGCAGCGGCACCTTGGGAACGGTCATCAGCGGGTACCCACGGTCGGGGACCAGCCTCGCCTCGAGGCCGGTCTCGGTGCCCAGGGCGGTGATGACGACCTCGGGGTCACGCCGGCGCAGGCAGTCGGCCAGGGCCAGGAGGGGCGAGACGTGGCCGGCCGTCCCGCCACCGGCCAGCAGGACCGACGTGGGGGTGGACTCGGCAGACATCAGCGACGTCCCCGACGCCCCGGCAGGACCGCGAGCGAGCGACGCACCACGGACGGCTTGGCCGACAGCGCCTCGGAACAGCCCGGTTCCTTGCGGGCGAAGGACAGCAGCATCCCCAGGGCGAACATCGTGGTCATCAGCGACGACCCGCCGTAGGACACGAGCGGCAGCGGCACCCCGATCACGGGGAGCAGCCCGATCACGGCGCCGATGTTGATGATGGCCTGGACCACGATCCATGCCATCACACCAGCGGTCGCGACCCTCACGAAGAGGTCGTCGCTGCGCAGCACGATCCGGTAGCAGACCAGGGCGAGGGCGCAGAACAGGGCGAGCAGCACCAGCGTGCCTGGCAGGCCGAGCTCCTCGCCGAGGATCGCGAAGATGAAGTCGTTGTGCGCCTCGGGCAACCACTGCCACTTCTCACGGCTGGCGCCGAGGCCCACTCCCCACCAGCCACCGTCGGCGAGGGCGTAGCGGCCGTGCAGCGGCTGGCGGTAGGCGCCGTACTCGTTGGTGTCCTTGCCCAGCCAGACATCGAACCTGGCCAACCGGTTGGGGCTGGTGACGACCATGGTCACGGCGAGGGCCGCGAAGAGCGAGCAGCCGTAGACAAACATCCGGCGCGGCACTCCCGCGGCGAACAGCAGTCCGGCGACGATCCCGCCCATCACCATGACCGTACCGAGGTCGTGACCGAGCAGGACGAGGCCGATCGTCCCTGCCGCGACGGGGACGAGGAACGGGATGAGGACGTGCCGCATCTGGCCGAGCAGCCTGCGCTTGGCCGTGAGGACGGTGGCACCGACGAGGATCAGCCCGATCTTGGCGAACTCGGAGGGCTGCAGGGTGACCGGGCCTAGGGCCAGCCAGTTGCGGTTGCCGTTGACGGACACGCCGAGGGGGGTGAAGACGAGGAGCTGGAGCAGCAGGGAGCCGACCAGGATCGGCACCGCCAAGGCCTTCCAGGCCCGTGGGGGGATGCGCACCGCGACGACCATGGCGATCGCGCCCATGGCTGCGAACTGGAGCTGCTTGCGGAAGAAGACATAGGGGGTGGAGTTGTCGGTCTGGACCAGCGACTTCACCGAGGAGGCGGACAGGACCATGATCAGGCCGATGACGACGAGCACCACGGTGACGCTGAGCAGGACGTAGTAGCTCGTGACCGGCGAGTCGAGTCGCTGCAGCCAGCCTCCGACCCGGCCGGGCTCCCCCTGGGTCGAGGACGCGCGGTTCGAGGAGGCGTGCGACGCGGTCCGCGCCCCGGGGGGCGAGGTGGTGGCACTGCTCACGGCTAGTCTCCCGCGGACCCGGCGTGGCGTGCGACCGCCGCAGCGAAGGCATCGCCTCGGGCACCGTAGTTGGGGAACATGTCCATCGAGGCCGCTGCCGGGGCGAGCAGCACGACGTCGCCGGGCTCGGCGAGCTCGGCCGCGCGCGCGACGACGGTCTCCATGACTCCAGTGTCCGTGCTCGACACCTCGACGACGGGGACATCCGGCGCGTGTCGGGCCAACGCCTCAGCGAGCCGGGCGCGGTCCGCGCCGATGAGGACGACGCCGTGCAGCCGGTCGGCCGCCTCGCGGACCAGGTCCTCGACGTCGGCGCCCTTGAGCAGGCCCCCGGCGATCCAGACGACGTGCTCGAAGGCGTGCAGCGAGGCGGCCGCCGCGTGCGGGTTCGTGGCCTTGGAGTCGTCGACGTAGCGGACCCCGTCGACCTCGCCGCAGTCGGCGATGCGGTGCGGGTCGGGGGTGAAGGCCCGCAGCCCGTCGCGGACGGCCAGCGGGGCCACGCCGTAGGCCCGGGCCAGGGCCGCCGCCGCCAGGGCGTTGGCCAGGTTGTGCGGTGCGAGGGTCGCGGCGCTGCCGCGGACGTCGTCGAGGGTGGCCAGCTCGGCTGCCGAGGTCTTGCGCTGCTCGACGAAGGCACGGTCGGCGAGGATGTCGTCGACGACGCCCACCATCGACAGCGCCGGGGTGCCGAGCGTGAACCCGATCGCGCGGCAGCCCTCCTGCACCTCGGCGTCCATGACCAGCCGTTCGGTGACGGGGTCCTGCACGTTGTAGACGCACGCGACCTTGGTGCGCGCGTAGACCTTGCCCTTGGCCCGCTGGTACTCCTCCATCGAGCCGTGCCAGTCGACGTGGTCCGGGGCCACGTTCAGGCACGCCGAGGCGTAGGGGGCGATCGAGTCCGACCAGTGCAGCTGGAAGCTGGACAGCTCGACCGCGATCACGTCGTAGGGCTCGGGGTGCAGCACCGCCTCGAGGATCGGGGTGCCGACGTTGCCGGCGGCGGTGGCGCGCAGCCCCGCAGCCCTCAGCATCGACGCGAGCATGGTGACCGTCGTCGTCTTGCCGTTGGTGCCCGTGATGGTCAGCCACGGTGCCGGGCCGACCTCCGCACGCATCCGCCAGGCGAGCTCCACCTCGCCCCAGACGGGTATGCCGGCCTGCGCGGCTGCCAGGAGCAGCGGCTGGTCCGGGCGCCACCCCGGGGAGGTGACGACGAGGTCGGGGAGCCGGCCGTCCGGCACACCCACGACGTGGTCGGAGCCGAGGCGCACGTCCACGCCGAGGATGTCGAGGATGCGCGCCCGCTCTCCGAGGGCGGTGTTGGCCTCGGGGTCTCCCCCGTCGACCGCGACCACTCGCGCGCCGCGCTCGTGGAGTGCGTCGGCCGCGGCGAAGCCGCTCACACCGAGACCGGCGACGAGGACGGACAGCCCGCTCCAGTCGGCCGAGGCGCTCGTCAGGCCGTCGAGCCGTCCACCGACGGGGCCGTTGCTGCCACTGCCGGGACCCGGGATCGGTCCGGTGCTCACGCCGTGCCCACGACCCACTCTGCGTAGAACAGGCCGAGGCCCAGGGCGACGAACAGCCCCGCGATGATCCAGAACCTGATGACGATGGTGACCTCGTTCCAGCCGAGCAGCTCGAAGTGGTGCTGCAGGGGCGCCATCCGGAAGACCCGTTTGCCGGTCAGCTTGAACGAGCCGACCTGGATGATGACCGAGAGCGTGATCGCGACGAACAGTCCGCCGAGGATGACGACGAGCAGCTCGGTGCGGGTCGTGATCGCCAGTCCGGCGAGCAGTCCGCCGAGGGCGAGGGACCCGGTGTCACCCATGAAGATCTTGGCCGGGGACGCGTTCCACCACAGGAACCCGAAACACGCGCCCATGGCCGCGGCGGCCACGACGGCAAGGTCTCGCGAGTCACGCACCTCGTAGCACTTGAGACCGGGGGTGGTCTGGCAGTTCTGGTTGCCCTGCCAGATGCCGATGAGGACGTAGGCCGCGAACACCATGACGGAGGCCCCGGTCGCGAGACCGTCGAGTCCGTCGGTGAGGTTCACGCCGTTGGACGTGCCGGCGATCATGATGTTGGCCCAGATGATGAACAGGATCAGCCCGAGCAGCGTGCCGGCGAAGGCCAGGTCGAACCCGGTGTCACGCACGAAGGAGATGTGGGTCGAGCCGGGGGTGCGGTTCTTGCTGTTGGGGAACTGCAGCACCAGCACGGCGAAGACGACGGCGACCAGGGTCTGGCCGATGAGCTTCTCGCGTGACCGCAGACCCAGGCTGCGCTGCTTGGAGATCTTGATGTAGTCGTCGAGGAACCCGACCAGCCCCAGCCCCGCCATGAGGAACAGGACGAGCACGCCGCTCCACGTCAGCGGAGTGCCGGTGAGCAGGTGCGCGAGGCCGTATGCCGCGAGGCTGGAGCCGATGATGACCGCGCCACCCATGGTGGGCGTCCCGCGCTTGGTGTGGTGCGAGGTCGGGCCGTCGTCGCGGATGAACTGGCCGTAGCCGCGGCGGACGAGGAACTTGATGAACATCGGGGTGCCGAAGAGCGCGCCCACGAGGGAGATGACGGCCGCGAGCAGCACCGCCTTCACGTCGTGCCCTCCTCGCTGTTGGCTGCGCCCCTGCCGGCCAGTCTGTCTCCGAGCCACCGTAGTCCGGCATCACGGCTGGACTTGAACAACACGACGTCACCGGGCCGAAGTTCTTCGGCCAGCAGATCGTAGGCGGCGTCGGCATCCGGCACCCACACGGCCTCGTCGCCCCAGGACCCCTCGTGCTGGGCTCCGGTCGCCATCGGGCGGGCGGTGTCACCCACCACGACGAGTCGGGAGATGTTGAGCCGCACCGCGAGTCGTCCGATGGCGTCGTGCTCGGTGGTCGAGTCCTCGCCGAGCTCGAGCATCGACCCTAGGACGGCCCACGTGCGGCGGGCCGGCGCGGTGTCGTCGCGGCCGCGGCCGCCGCCCATCGCCACCAGGGCCTTGAGTGCCGCACGCATCGAGTCGGGGTTGGCGTTGTAGGCGTCGTTGACGACCGTGACGCCGTCGGGACGTTCGGTGACCTCCATCCGCCAGCGTGACGCCGGCACGGCGGTGGCCAGGGCGGCAACGACCTCGGTGAGGGCCAACCCGCACTCGAGCGCCGCGGCCACGACGGCCAGCGCGTTGCCGACGTGGTGCTCGCCGTGCAACGGGAGGGTGACCCGCGCGCTGCCCTCGGGTGCGGCAACGGCGAAGGACGGTCGACCCAGCTCGTCGAGGGTGATGTCGGTGGCCCGGACGTCGGCCTCGGGTCCCGTGCCGACGAGCCGCACCCTCGCGGTGGTCTGCGCTGCCATGGCGCGGACGACCGGGTCGTCGGCGTTGAGGACCGCGAGCCCACCCGGCGGCAGGGCCTGGACGAGCTCGGCCTTCGCGACGGCGATCGCCTCGCGGGAACCGAACTCCCCCACATGCGCAGTGCCCACGTTGAGCTCGATCCCGATGCTGGGCGGGGCGATTCGCGTGAGGTAGTCGATGTGGCCCACCCCGCGGGCACCCATCTCGACGACGAGGAACCGGGTCTGCGGCGTGACGCGGAACACGGTCAGGGGCACGCCGACCTCGGAGTTCAGGGAACCCACCGGCGCCACGGTCGGCGCGGCGCTGGACAGGACGCTGGCGAGCAGGTCCTTGGTCGAGGTCTTGCCTGAGGAGCCCGTGATGCCGATGACCCTGAGGTCTGGATGCCTGTCGACGACCGCCCGGGCGAGCGAGGCCAGGCCGGCCTGGATGTCCTCGACCACGACGCACGGGAGTCCGTCCACCGGCCTCGTCGTCATCGCGGCCACGGCCCCCAGCCCCGCGGCCGAGGAGACGAACTGGTGGCCGTCCATCTGTTCCCCGACGCGGGCGATGTAGAGCCCGCCCGGCCCGGCCTCGCGCGAGTCGGTGACGACCGGTCCGTCGATGACGACTGCAGCCGCCTCGGCGTCGTCCAGGCCCTCGAGTCGGCCGTCCGTGATCTCGGCAATCTCCTTGAGCGACAACGGGATCATCGACCGCCACCACCCTGAGGACGATCGGCCTTCGCGATCAGTGCTTCCAGGGCCCGACGCGCCTCGGCCCGGTCGTCGAACGGGTGCACGGTTCCCGCGATCTCCTGCCCTGTCTCGTGGCCCTTGCCGACGACGGCGACCACGCTCCCGGGTCCAGCGGCGTGGGCGGCACGCACGGCCTCGGCAATGGCGGCTGCCCTTCCGCCGACGTCATGGAGCCCAGCAGCCGTCCCCGCCTCCCGCGCGCCCTCGAGCACGGCGGCGCGGATGGCCTCCGGGGGCTCGGACCTGGGGTTGTCGTCGGTGACGACGACGAGGTCGGCCCCCTGCGCCGCCGCCCGTCCCATGGCGGCGCGCTTGCCGCGGTCCCGGTCTCCCCCCGCGCCGAGGACGACGACGAGGGCGCCGGTGGTCTGGGGGCGCAACGCCTTGAGCGCCGCTGCCACCGCATCGGGGCTGTGCGCGTAGTCCACGACGACGAGTGGCAGGTCGAGCCCGGGAGGGGTGACGACGTCGACGTCCACCCGCTCCATCCGGCCGGGGACGTGGGGGTCGACCAGGAGGGCGCGCTCGGCATCCTGCGGCTCGATCCCGCCGGCCACCAGGGCCAGTGCGGCCATTGCCGTGTTGACGCGGTTGAAGTCGCCGGGCAGGGCGGACCGCAGGTGGAGCGTCGTCACGCCATCGGAGAGGGTGAACATGGCCGGGTCGTCCTCGCCGGCGACGAGGCGCCAGTCGGCGTCCACATCGGTCAGCGAGGTCAGGGTCGTCACCGGCACCGTCGAGATGGTGGCCAGCTCCCGCCCCCACTCGTCGTCGACGCAGACGATGCCGGTGCGGGACCGCCGAGGGGTGAACAGGTCGGCCTTGGCCAGGAAGTACTCACGCATGGTGGCGTGGAAGTCGAGGTGGTCCTGCGAGAGGTTGGTGAACAGCGCGACGTCGTAGACCACGCCGTCCACCCGGTGCTGGCTCAGGGCGTGGCTCGACACCTCCATGACACAGGAGTCGATGGCGCGCTCGGTCATCACCGCGAGCAGGGCATGCAGCACCGTCGCCTCCGGCGTCGTGCGGACGCTCTTGACCCGCTCGTCACCGATCCGCGTCTCGACGGTGCCGATCAGGCCGGTCGTGTGACCGAGGGCCGTCAGGGCCGAGTTGATGAGGTATGCCGTGGTGGTCTTCCCGTTGGTCCCCGTCACGCCGTACATGTGCAGCGGGAGGGTGCCGGTGCCGTAGACGAGGGAGGCCGCGAGCCCGACGATGCTGCGTGGCCGCTCGACGACGACGCGGGGCAGGCCCACCCCCTCGGCCTCGAGGACGTCGAGTCCCGCCTCGTCCGTGAGGACGGCGACCGCGCCCGCCTCCCGCGCCCCCGCGGCATACCTCGCCCCGTGGGCGTTGGCACCGGGAAGGGCGGCATAGAGGTCTCCGGGCACGACGTCCTGGGAGGACAGGCTCACCCCCGTGACCTGGCCGTCCTCACCGACCAGCGCGCCCCCGACGAGGGAGGCCACGGCGGAGAGCGGGGTCGCCTGCGGGGACGACGGACGGGGGGATGGCACGGACAGCGAGCCTACCCTCAGCGGGAGGCGCCGGACGCGCCCGACCTGCGGTCGCGGATGACGCTCAGGTCGCTGGCGGCCGGGACCTTCTCGGGGTGGATCTTGGCCACCGGTGACGACGTCCCCGTGGGCGGGATCTGCAGCTCCTGGAGCGCATAGGTCATGACGTCGTGGAACACCGGGCCGGCGACCACCCCGCCGAAGTAGCCCTTGATCGGGCGCTGCAGGGTCACCGCGACGACGATCTCCGGGTCATCGGCCGGTGCGAAGCCGATGAAGCTGGAGGTCTTGCCGGAGTACCCGCCGACCCGCGCGTCGTACCGGTCGGCGGTGCCCGTCTTGCCCGCCACGCGGTAGCCCGGGATCTTGGCCTCGGGCGCCGTGCCCTCCTTGGTGACGACACCCTCGAGCATGTCGCGCACCTGCTTGGCCGTGCCGGGTGAGACGACCTTGACCGGTTCCGACTTGGGAGCCGGGGTGAACCCACCCTTGCCGTCCCCCGTGGCGGCCACGATCCGCGGGGGGATGCGCACGCCGTCGTTGGCGATCGTCTGGAAGACACCGGCTGCCTGGAGCGCGTTGACCGACAGCCCCTGGCCGAACAGCACGGTGTAGCGCTGCGACCCGCTCCAGTCCTTGACGTTCGCCAGCAGACCGGGACCCTCACCCGGGAACCCCATCCCCGACGTGTGGCCGAGGCCGAACTTCGTGAAGTAGTCGTACATCGTCGCCGCCTTGACCTTCTCGCCGGCCAGGATGGTGCCGATGTTGCTGGACTGCGCGAGAACCCCCGCAAACGTGAGGTACTCGGTGGGGTGGTCGTGGCTGTCCTTGAACTCCGTGCCCGCGCGGTGGATCCGGTTGGGGACCTCGACCACGTCGGCGGGGGTCACGACACCCTCTTCGATGGCGGCCGCGGCCGTCATCACCTTGCCGGTGGAGCCGGGCTCGTAGACGTCGTTGAAGGCCTTGTTGGTCCAGTTCTCACTCGACTGTCCGGGCTGGTTGGGGTCGAAGGTCGGGTAGGACGCGACAGCCAGCAGCTCCCCCGTCTTGACGTTCTCCACGACCACGGTGCCCGACAGCGCCTGGGTCTCGATGACCTTCTGGGCCACGGCGTTCTGGGCGAACCACTGCAGGTCGGAGTCGATGGTGAGCTGGACCTCCCGACCCGGCACCGGGCTGATGGTCTCCTGCCGGGCGTTCGGGATCGGCCGGCCGTCCTGGGACTGCTCGAAGATGGTCTTGCCGGACTTGCCCTTGAGGGTCTTGTCCATGAGGACCTCGAGGCCGGCACCGGCGGTGCCGTCCGACTGGACGAAACCGACCAGCGCCGAGGCAGCGGTCGCGGTGGGGTACACGCGGTCCGAGGTGGCCTCGGAGTAGATGCCGTTGATGCCCAGCTCGGAGATCTTGCGCCAGTTGAGGGGCGTGATGTTCTTCTGCAGCACGCGGTACCTGGCGGTGCCGGTGAGCTCCGCCGTCAGGGTGTCCACCGGTATGCCGAGCAGGGGTGAGAGGTCGGCCGCGGCACCGGCCACCCCGACCTTGCTCCGCACACCGTTCACGGTCTTGACGTACTGCGGCACGGCGGTCTGGTCGACGGTCACCGTGCGGCGCTCGATGCTCGACGCGAGGATCGTGCCGTTGCGGTCGGTGATGGAGCCGCGCATGGCCGGCAGCGCGATGGTCGCGGTGCGCGAGGACTGCGCGTCCTTGGACACCGCCGAGGCGTCGAAACCCTGCAAGCGCAACAGCTGCGCGCCGAAGATGCTGAAGATGAACAGCACCGCGATCGTCATGGTGCGCATCCGCCGACGCGGGCTGGAGGCGCCGAGGCTGACCCGGCGACGGGCAGGTGGACGCGGCGGCGCGGGAGGCCGTTTCGTCGGGTGGGAGCCCGGTTTCGCCGCCTTGGCGGCGTGCGCGGGCTTCGCCGACCGGGCTGGCTTGGCGATCTTGCGGGGTCCGGGCGCGGCGGCCTTGCGCGGAACCGGCTGACTGCGGGCGGTCGCGGTGCGCGGCTGACCGGCCTTGGGGTGTGGCGCGCCGGTGCGAGCGCCGCGGGAACCTGAGGACGCAGTGGGGCGCGGGGCTCCGGGGCGGCTGCCTCGGGTCTGCGTCACTGGGTACCTCGCGTCCTGTCCTGGGGTTGTCTGGTGGTGCTGTCGAGTCGTGGTGCTAGCGCCTGGGGGTGGGCTGGGCAGCCGGGTTCTTCGCCGGCGCCTTGGTCGTCGTCGTGCTGGTCGTGGTCGTCGTCCTGGCATTGACACTGGTCACCGTGGTCACGACCGAGCCGTCGGGCTTGGTGACGACCACGGTCGTCGTCGTCACATCCCCCTTCTTCGTGACGGTCGCCGCCGGGCTGCTGCTCCGGGCCGAACCGGACCTCGCCGAAGGCGCCTGTGGAGCCGTCACCACGGTAAAGCCGCGGCCCTTGGTGGCCGGCTTCGCCACGCCGAGGACCTTGCCGTCCGACAGGCGGAGAAAGGCGGCCGAGTCGGCCGGCACCATGCCGAGCCGGGTGGCCCGGGCCGCGAGGTTCGCGGGGCTGCGCTGCGCGTCGATGGCCTGGGTCAGGGCGTCCTGGGTGTCGGCGAGCTCACCCGAGGTCGACTGCAGGTTGTGCAGCGTGAACGACCCCTCGGCCATGGCGGTGTTGAGCATGAGCAGGCCGAAGAGCCCTGCGCAGAGCAGGGTCATGCACAGCGCAGCGAACACCCCGTTGCCCGGGTGCCCGACGGCCGCGGGAACCACCCTCAGGGGCTGCGGGGCCGCAACCCTTCTGGCGGGTGCCCGAGATGCGACCCGTGCGGTCGCAGTCTGCTGGCTCATCGGTGGGTTCCCTTCGTGGTGGCGACAGTGGGTCGGGTGCGCTCGGCGGCACGCAGGCGCACCGAGGCGGATCGGGGGTTGGCGGCCTGCTCAGCGGGGCTGGCCTCCTCGGCGCCGCGGGTGAGCAGGCGCAGGTATGCCGCGTGCTCGGGCAGCTCCACCGGCAGGCCTTGCGGGCTGCTGCCCTTGGCTCCAGCCGAGAGCACGCGCTTGGTGATGCGGTCCTCGAGCGAGTGGTACGACAGCACGGCGATGCGTCCGCCGACGCCCAGGGCATCGACCGCGCGCGGCAGCGCGGCGGCCCACACCGAGAGCTCGGCGTTGACCTCGATGCGCAGGGCCTGGAAGGTGCGCTTGCCCGGGTGGCCGCCGCTCTTCTGGGAGGCGGCCGGGACGACCTTCTTGAGCAGCTCGACGAGACGACCCGACGTGGTGAAGGGCTCGGTCTCGCGCTCGCGGACGATGGCCGCGACGATCTTGCGGGCGAACCGCTCCTCCCCGAAGTCGCGCAGCACCGTCTCGAGCGCGGCCGCGTCGTAGGTGTTGAGCACCTCGGCGGCGGTCAGGCCGGCGGACTGGTCCATGCGCATGTCCAGCGGGGCGTCCTGGCTGTAGGAGAAGCCGCGGTCGGTCTCGTCGAGCTGGAGCGAGGAGACGCCCAGGTCGTAGAGCGAGGCGTCCACGTGGTCGACCCCGGCCTCGGCGAGGGCACGCGGCACCTCGTCGTACACCGCGTGGACGAAGGTGACCTGCGCGGCATACGGAGCGAGGCGTTCGGCAGCGAGCGCGAGCGCTTCGCGGTCGCGGTCGATGCCCACCACGTGCGCCTGGGGACAGCGTTCGAGGATCGCCTCGGCGTGCCCGCCCATCCCGAGGGTGCCGTCGAGGTAGACCGCCCCGGGCTCGGTGAGGGCCGGGGCGAGCAGGTCGACGATGCGGTCGCGGAGCACCGGAATGTGCCGGTCGGCGGCCATTCCTCGTGCGTTCATCGACATCTCCTGCGGGACGGTGCTGGTACTGCGGTGGCGGTCGTGCTGGTGGTGCTGGTGGCCCTGTGGTCAGGTCTCCATCCGCTTCAAGGGATGCGGCCCGGGGCGGGGGAAGTCGTCCCGGGATGCGAAGCGGCTGGAGACCTGGCTCCAGGGGCACGTGGTTCAGAGGAGTCCGGGGATGACCTCCTCGGACTGGTCGGAGAAGCCCTGCTCGGTGCTCTCGAGGTAGGTGTTCCAGCTGTCGGTGTCCCAGACCTCGACGCGGGACCCTGCGCCGATGACGGTGCACTCGCGGGTCAGGCCCGCGTAGGCCCGAAGGTTGGCGGGGATGGTCACGCGCCCCTGCTTGTCGGGCACCTCGTCCGAGGCTCCGGAGAGGAACACGCGGGTGAAGTCACGGACGGCCTTGCTCGTGGTCGGCGCGGCCTGCATCTGCTGGGTCACCTTGAGGAACTCGTCCATCGGGAAGACGTAGAGGCAGCGCTCCTGGCCCCGGGTCACGACCAGGCCGTCGGACATCCGCTCGCGGAACTTCGCGGGCAGGAACAGGCGGCCCTTGTCGTCGAGGCGGGGGCTGTGCGTCCCGAGAAACATCGCGCCCACCTCCCCTGCCGACCCGTCCAAGGACCCCACGGCCCTCTGGTTTCCCCCACTTTACTCCACCATCAGCCGTCCCTACCTCACTTTCACCACAATTTGCGATCCAATCACGATATTTCTGCAGGTCACATGGGTGGAGGAAAGTGGTGCACGATTGACCATACTTGGGGAGAACGGCGCCCTCAGGCATCCCTCGAGTGCCCCGACGAGGGATCACGGCGGCCAGAGTGGCGCCGGTCCGGCACCGCCGCGGTGACGAACAACCCCGTGCAGCCGACTCGGGAGGTCACGAGACGGCATACCCCTTGGTTTGGTGGTGCGATGTGGGGGAAGATCGATCGACCACCCGGAGGGGCGCAGCGTGGCGGCCTGGGGGACGACGGAAGGACATCCGGTGCAAGGCAGGCACGAAGACCAGGCAAGGCCGACACCCGTGGGCACGACGAAGCCGGACACGTTGCTCTCCCTCCCCGCGGGATCGCCCGCGTCACTGGGGCAGGTCACCGAGGTCGCCGGACGGCTCGCCCGCGCCATCAACTCGGTGATCGAGGGCAAGCCGGACGTCGTTCACACCGCCATCACCGTCCTGCTCGCCGAAGGACACCTGCTCCTCGAGGACGTCCCCGGCGTCGGCAAGACGATGCTGGCCAAGACGCTCGCCCGGTCGATCGACTGCTCGGTCCGACGGGTGCAGTTCACCCCCGACCTGCTGCCGAGCGACATCACCGGCGTCAGCGTGTTCAACCAGGACGTGCGTGACTTCGAGTTCCGTCCGGGCGCGATCTTCGCCAACGTCGTCGTGGGTGACGAGATCAACCGCGCCTCCCCCAAGACGCAGTCGGCCCTCCTGGAGTCGATGGAGGAGGGACAGGTCACCGTCGACGGCCAGACCTACGACCTCCCCAAGCCGTTCATCGTGATGGCCACCCAGAACCCCATCGAGATGGAGGGGACCTACCCCCTCCCCGAGGCGCAGCGCGACCGCTTCATGGCGCGCATCTCCCTCGGCTACCCCTCGGCGCGCGCCGAGGTGGCCATGCTCGACAGCCACGGGCAGGTGTCGCCGCTCGAGACGCTCAGCCCGGTCACCGACGCCGCCACCGTGTCGGCCATGGTGCGGGCGGTCCGGTCGGTCTTCACCAGCGACGCCATCAAGCAGTACGTCGTCGACCTCTCGGCGGCCACCCGGTCCAGCTCGGCGCTGCGGCTGGGCGCCTCCCCCCGGGCGAGCCTGCACATGCTGCGTGCCGCCCGCGCCCACGCGGCACTGGAGGGCCGCGACCACGTGCTGCCCGACGACGTGCAGGCCATCGTGCTGCCGGTCCTCGCGCACCGCATCATCCCCACCGGCGAGACGCAGCTGGCCCGACGCAGCACCGGCGAGGTGCTGCAGGACCTCATGCGCCGCGTGCCGGTCCCTGCTGCCGGCCGCTGAGGCGTTCGTCGTGCGTCGGGTTCGCGACCTGCTCACCACCCGCGGGCGGGCGTTCGTCGCCGCGGGAATCACCTTGGTGCTGTGCGGAACTGGGCTCGGCTTCACCGACCTCACCCGCATCGGCGTGCTGCTCGTGGCACTGCCGTTGCTGAGTGGGCTGCTCATGCGTCGCCACGACCTGCGGTTCGCCCTGGAGCGCACCGCCGTGCCGGGGCGGATCCAGGTCGACGAGCAGTCGCTCGTCACGCTCGGCATCGAGAACGCCGGCGGCGCCGCCAGCCCGCTGCTGATGGCCGAGGAGCAGCTGGACTACGCCCTGGGTGACCGGCCGCGCTTCGTCGTGCCGAGGCTGCGCCGTGGGGACCGCCAGGAGGTGCACTACTCGGTGCGCTCGCACGTCCGGGGCCGCCACCGGCTCGGACCCCTCGGCGTCCGCCTGCGCGACCCCTTCGGGCTGAGCACCCGGGTGGCCGCGATCTCCGGATCCAGCGACATCCTCGTCCTGCCCAAGATCGTCCCCCTCGGAGGCGGACAGCCCCCGGGCAGCGGAGTGGGAGCCGAGGGCGCCATCCCCCACATGGTCGCCCTCCACGGCGAGGACGACGTCTCCATCCGCTCGTACCGGGACGGCGACGACCTGCGCCGGATCCACTGGCCGGCGACTGCCAAGACGGGCGAGCTGATGGTCCGCCAGGAGGACCGCCCGGCGCGCCGTCGGGCAGCGATCGTGCTCGACTCCCGCGCCCGTGGTCACCACGGCTCGGGCACCTCGGGCTCGTTCGAGTGGGCCGTGACCGCGTGCGCCTCCGTCGCCGCCCACCTCCTCGACCAGGGGTATGCCGTGCACCTGATCAGCGACGAGACCGCCGATGACAGCCGGGCCGCCACCGCGATGGAGGTCGACCCGCTCCTGGACGTGCTCGCCATGGCCGAGACAGGGTCGGACGACCAGTTCGGCGACGTGCTCCAGGCCGCCCACCCGGTGACGGCGCCCGGCGGACTGGTCCTCGCCGTGGTGACCGACCTCGACGAGGAGCTGGCCCGGCGGGTCGCCTCGCTGCGCCAGCCCGGCGGCACGGCCCTGGCCATCGTGCTGGACCCGGACGGCTTCACGACGACCCGACGCCACCGGGCGGGGACCGCCGACGAGATCGCCTGTGTGCCGGTGCTGCGTGGCGCGGGGTGGGCGGTGGCGGTCGTGGGCTCGGGCGACGACATCCCCTCCGTCTGGGGCGTCCTGTCCGGCACGACCAGTCGGGTTGGTGTGGCATGAGCCGCGGACGGGTCGCAGACTCCCTCATCGCCGGGGCCGCCTCTGCTGTCGTGGCGTGGCCCCTCACCACCTTGTTCACGCCGAACACGTGGATCCGCCCCATGCTGGCCATGGTGTTCGCGGTGGTCGTCATCGGGATCCTCGTCCGGCTGCTCACCAGCTCCTGGGTCACCGTCGCGGCAGCCCAGCTGGTGGGGGTCGTCCTCGCCGCGGGATGGATCTTCGGCCGCGGCCACCTCTGGCACGCGCTACCCACCCCTGACATGGTGCTGGCCTTCAACAACCTCCTCGTCGAYGCGCGCGAGACGATCAAGAACTACGCCGCGCCCGCCCCCACCAACCGCGGCATCACCTTGGCGATCGGCCTCGCGATCGGGGTCGTGGCCACGATCGTCGACCACCTTGCCGTGATGCGGCGCTCCCCCGCACTGGCCGGCCTTCCGCTGCTCACCGCCTTCCTGCTCTCAGCCTCCAACTCCGGGGACTCCCTGCACCCGATGTTCTTCGTGGCGGCGGGCGGTCTGTGGCTGCTGATGCTCGGACGCCAAGGCATTGCATCGCTGCGACGGTGGAGCACCACCGTGCCGATGAGCACGACAGGCAGGCGCAACGCCGACGACCGCGACGGCGCCTACGGCTATGCCGCGGTGGGCCGGACCCTGGCCGTCGCCGGGCTGGCGGCTGCCGTCGTCCTGCCCGCGGTCATCCCCCACCTCCCCACGCGCTACCTCATCGACGGCCTCGGCCGGTCCAACGCTGCCACCGGCTTCAGCGATGGCCAGATCGGGCTCAAGTCGACCCTCGACCTCACCAAGAGCCTGACCACCCCGTCCAAGGCACCGGTCCTGAGCTACACCACGAATGCCGCGATCCTGACGCCGCTGCGCGTCGTGGTGCTCGACACCTACATCGCCGGCAAATGGCGACCCGGCGCCGACGATGTCGACTACGGCCGTCGCACCACCCTCGAGCCGCCGCCAGACCTCGCCCCCGATGTCCCACGGGAGACGTACCGGGTGTCCGTCGAGAACTCCCGCATCGAGGCTCCCCAGATCGCCGCGCCGACGCCGCTGGTGTCCGCCGACCTCGGCCGCGCGACCTGGGGCCTGGACCGCAACACCTCGGTCGCCGTGGTCACCCGCTCGGTGCGCTCGTACAGCTTCTCCTACCTCGCGCTGAACCCGACGCAGGACTCGCTGGCCCAGAGCCGCCAGGGGGCCAGTGGAGGCTTCCTGCGGGACGACCTGCAGGTCGACCCGGCCTCGCAGGAGATCGTCAGCCAGCTGGTCCGCGACATCGTGCCGCAGAACGCGTCGCGCATCGAGGCCGCCCGCGCCATCCAGAAGTACCTCCGTGCGGACGGCGGCTTCACGTACTCGCTGAAGGTGCCCCAGACCATCAAGAACGAGGCCGGTCAGGAGGAACGGCCCGACGCGATCACCCTGTTCCTCCGGTCCAAGGTCGGCTACTGCGTGCAGTTCGCCTCGGCCATGGTCATGATGGCCCGCGAAGCCGGGATCCCGGCCCGGATGGCGATCGGCTTCCTCCCGGGCACCGCCGACCGCGGCACCTACACGGTGCGGTCGTCCGACGCCCACGCCTGGCCCGAGCTCTTCTTCGACGGCATCGGCTGGCTGCGGTTCGAACCGACTCCCTCAGGCACGCAGAACACCGTCGCCCCGTCCTACTCGCTCGCCCCGACGAGTCCCGGCGGAGACACCCCTTCCACCAACACCGCCACCGGCGGCGCCGCGCCCAGCGCCACCCGCCCCGGTGATCGCAACGACCCGGGTGCCACGGACCCGGCGAGCACCGACGGCGGTGGCTCCGACTTCGGCGGCTGGTTCGGATCCCGCACCCGGACCACCGCGCTGTGGATCGTGCTCGGGCTGCTCGGCGGGGTCCTGGGGTCGCTCGCCGTACCCCTCGCCGCACGCGGCCGGCTGCGGCGCCGGCTGCGGCACGCGCCCGACGAGTCGACCCGCGTGGAGATCGAGTGGCAGGCCATGACCGAACGGATCGGCGACCTCGGCGTGATCCCTCCGCGGGGCAGCACCCCGCGTCAGGCCGGCCGCTTCTACCAGCGGGAGGCCTATCTCGAAGGGGAGCAGACCGAGGCCCTCAACCGCGTCGTCTCCGGAGTGGAACGCTCGCGCTACGCGCCACCCGGAGCGACCATCTCCGACATCCGCGCCGACACCCACACGGTCGTCAAGGCAGTCTCCGGTGTGCGCCGACGCAAGGACCGGCTCCGCGCCGCGTGGTGGCCCACCGACGGCCTGATCGAGTGGCGCGAGCGCCGTGCCGCGGTGGGACGCTTCCTTCGCCGGCCCCTGGATCGCTTCCAGGACTGGCGCGCCGAACGCCGCGGCTAGCCCGACGCCGCGGCTGCCCGAGGCCGCGCCTGCGCGAACGCGATCACGAGACCTTGCGGCGGTAGGTGACCATGGCGAAGGTGTAGGCGACGACGAGGATGGCGACGCACCAGGCGAGCGCGACCCAGAGGTCGGCGTCCACCGGCTGCCGTGCGAACAGGTCACGGATGGCGTTGACGATGGACGTCACCGGCTGGTGCTCGGCGAAGGCGCGCACCGGGCCCGGCATGGTGTCGGTGGGCACGAACGCCGAGCTGATGAACGGCAGGAAGATGAGCGGGTAGGAGAACGCGCTCGCCCCGTCCGCGGAGGTCGCGGAGAGGCCGGGGATGACGGCGATCCACGTCAACGCCAGGGTGAAGAGCACCAGGATCCCGGCGATCGCGAGCCAGGCCAGCACGCCCGCCCCCGAGCGGAAGCCCATGAGGAGTGCGACGAGCACGACCACCACGACCGAGACCAGGTTGGCGACCAGCGAGGTCAGCACGTGCGCCCACAGCACGGACGACCGGGCGATCGGCATCGACTGGAACCGTTCGAAGATGCCGCCCGACATGTCGAGGAAGAGCCGGAACGCGGTGTAGGCGATGCCCGAGGCGATGGTGATGAGCAGGATGCCGGGCAGCAGGTAGTTGACGTACGAGTCCGACCCTGACCTGATCGCGCCGCCGAACACGTAGACGAACAACAGCATGAAGGCGATCGGCATGACCGTCGTCGTGATGACGGTGTCCAGGCTGCGGGTGATGTGGCGCAGGGATCGTCCCAGCAGGACGGCCGTGTCGCCGAAGAAGTGCGTGGTCATGGGGGCTCCTCAGTGGTTCGTGCCGACGAGGGCAAGGAAGACGTCCTCGAGGGTCGGCTGCTTCTCGACGTACTCGACCGTGGCCGGCGGCAGGAGCTGCTTGAGCTCGGAGAGGGTGCCGTCCACGATGATCCGACCTTCATTCAGGATCGCGATCCGGTCGGCGAGCTGTTCGGCCTCGTCGAGGTACTGCGTCGTGAGCAGCACCGTGGTGCCGTGCTCGGCGAGCTCCTTGACTGCCTGCCACACCTCGATGCGCGCCTGGGGGTCGAGCCCGGTCGTGGGCTCGTCGAGGAAGATGACCGGCGGGGTGCCGATCAGGCTCATGGCGATGTCGAGGCGGCGGCGCATGCCGCCCGAGTACGTCGACACCCTCCGCTTCGCCGCGTCGGTCAGCGAGAACCGCTCGAGCAGGTCGTCCGCGATCGCGCCCGGGTCCTCGAGGTGGCGCAGTCGCGCGACCAGCACGAGGTTCTCCCGCCCGGTGAGGATCTCGTCGACCGCGGCGAACTGTCCCGTCAGGCTGATGGACTCCCGCACCGAGGCCGGGTGCGTCCCGACGTCGAAGCCGTTGACGGAGGCCGTCCCCGCGTCGGCCCTCAGCAGCGTCGCCAGGATCCTCACGACGGTGGTCTTGCCCGCCCCGTTCGCACCGAGCAGGGCGAAGATGGTCCCCCGCTCCACCTCGAAGTCCACGCCGCGCAGGACGTCCAGGTCCTTGTACGACTTCTCGAGGCTCCGCACCTGGATGGCTGCGTTGGTCGTCATTGCTCCGGACCTTCCTGCACGTCACCTTCCTGCGCGTCGTCGATCGCCTTGGTGAGGCGGGCGCGTTCCTTGTCGATCCACCGGGTGCCGGTGTAGGCCTGTGCGAACGCCTCAGCGAACTCGACCGGGTCCGCGCCGACGATGGCGCGCACAGGGGTCCCGTCGGCGGCGGCGCGGTCCCAGAGGTCTGCGAGGTCGCCCAGCATCGTGACGAGGATGCTTCCGTCCGTGATGCCCCCGTAGTGCATGAGGTACCGCTGCACCGCCTTGGCCGCGGCGCCGTACGGCTCCGGCAAGGCGTCGATGCGGGCCTGGTACTGCCGGTACTGCTTCTTCTGTTCCCACGAGCCGGTGACGGTCTCGATCCACTTCGCGCCCATGCCTACTTCTCTCCTTCGTCCGGGTTGTCGGCGGGTTCACTGCGGAGCTGGTTGAGGCGTTCGGTGAGGAAGCTCCAGGTCCTCCAGAACTCGTCGAGGTGCTCGCGTCCCTGCGCGTTGAGGGAGTACACCTTGCGCGGCGGGCCCTTCTCGGACGGGACCTTCTCCACGTCGACGAGGCCGCGCTGCTCGATCCTGACCAGCAGGGCATAGACGGTGCCCTCGGCGATGTCGGCGAAGCCCTGGTCCCGCAGCCACGCCGTGATCTCGTAGCCGTAGGCCCGCCGAGCGAACAGGATCGCCAGGACGATGCCCTCCAGCGTCCCCTTGAGCATCTCGGTCTCCTGCTTGCCCATGGAACCCTCTCCTCGCTACTCAGTGTTGCTGACTACCAGTAGATAGTAACACTGAGTAGTGGCCGCGGCGCAAGCCCTCGCACGGCATACCGACACGACGAACGCCCCCCGAGTCTCGGGGGGCGTTCGTGACGCGTGGGTATGCCGGCGAGCCGGCACCGCGGCT
Organism: Pedococcus sp. P2_E5; assembly: GCF_056403895.1. NCBI lineage: Bacteria > Bacillati > Actinomycetota > Actinomycetes > Micrococcales > Intrasporangiaceae > Pedococcus > Pedococcus sp. P2_E5. The sequence continues at coordinate 3,767 of NZ_JBFUEP010000039.1, read as the reverse complement.
CAGTCCAGGTAGTCGCGGAGCACCTGGCTGCGCGACGGGTGGCGCAGCTTGCTCATGGTCTTGGACTCGATCTGGCGGATCCGCTCGCGGGTCACGCCGTAGACCTTGCCGATCTCGTCGAGCGTCTTCGGCTGGCCGTCGGTGAGTCCGAAGCGCATCGAGACCACACCGGCCTCGCGCTCGGAGAGCGTGTCGAGCACCGAGTGGAGCTGCTCCTGCAGCAGCGTGAAGCTGACCGCATCGGCTGGCACGACGGCCTCGGAGTCCTCGATGAGGTCACCGAACTCGCTGTCGCCGTCCTCACCCAGGGGGGTGTGCAGGGAGATGGGCTCGCGACCGTACTTCTGGACCTCGACGACCTTCTCGGGGGTCATGTCGAGCTCCTTGGCGAKCTCCTCCGGGGTGGGCTCGCGCCCGAGGTCCTGGAGCATCTGGCGCTGCACCCGGGCCAGCTTGTTGATGACCTCGACCATGTGGACCGGGATCCGGATGGTGCGGGCCTGGTCGGCCATCGCGCGGGTGATCGCCTGGCGGATCCACCACGTCGCGTAGGTCGAGAACTTGTAGCCCTTGGTGTAGTCGAACTTCTCGACCGCACGGATCAGGCCGAGGTTGCCCTCCTGGATGAGGTCGAGGAAGAGCATGCCGCGACCGGTGTAGCGCTTGGCCAGGGAGACCACGAGGCGCAGGTTGGCCTCGAGCAGGTGGTTCTTGGCCTTCTTGCCGTCCTGGGCGATCCACCAGAGCTCGCGCTTGAGCTTCATCTCGATCTTGTCGCCGGAATTCAGCCGCTCCTCCGCGAACAGGCCGGCCTCGATGCGCTTGGCGAGCTCGACCTCCTGCTCGGCGTTGAGCAGCGCGACCTTGCCGATCTGCTTGAGGTAGTCCTTGACCGGGTCGGCGGTGGCGCCGGCGGTGACGACCTGCTGGACAGGAGCATCGTCCTCGTCGTCATCGCGCAGGACGAAGCCGGAGCCCTCGTCCTCGTCGTCCTTCTTGGCGTCCTCGGTGTCCTCGTCGACCACGACGTCCTCGAGCTCGCCCTCGACCACCTCGGTCGGCTCGGCGGGCACCGGCTCGTCGCCATCGACGGCGGCATCGCCGTCCGCGGCAGCCTTGCCCGCGGCCGCGGTCTTGGCGGCCGCCGTCGAGGTCGCCGCCTTCTTCGTGGCCGGGGCTGCCTCGCCCGCGGCTGCCGAGGCGGCCTTCTTCGTCGTGGTCGCCTTGGCGGGCGCGGTCTTGGCGGCCGCAGCCTTGCCGGCAGCGGCCTTGACGGGGGTGGCCTTCGTCGTCTCGGCCTTCGGCGCAGCGGCCTTGGCAGCCGACTTGGCAGCAGGCGCGGCAGTCTTGACGGCGGTCTTGGCGGCCGCCTTCTTGGCCGGTGCCGTCGCCGTCTTCTTCCGGGTGCTGGTCGCAGCCACCGCGCGGGAGGCGGTCGCCGAGTCGAGGGTCACGTGGATGCCCTGCTCGTCCAGGGAACGCAGCACAGCCTTCATCCGCTTGGGTGCGATCTCGGCCCCTTCCAGAGCGTCACGCAGCTGACCACTGTCGACCGAGCCGTTGGTGCGGCCCTGCTTGAGCAGCTTCTGCAGTGCGGGGTGGGAGAACTCGGGGGGAAGAGACGGTGCGGGGCTCGCAGCCTTCTTGGACACAGGCGACACGGACTACCTTTCGTCGCGGACTCGCGGCACGGCGCACGTCATCACAGCCATGCTTGAGGGGATGTCTGTGACAACAACAGCGGGAGTGGAAGTATTGCCGAGATCGGCTGGGCTGGACCCTGACGAGATCTCGTTGATGACATTGTAAAACGAGTTGCCCGCAGATCACGCATCGGCACACTCCGGAGCCTGCTCGAGACTTCCGTGGACGCCCTGCGCAGCGGTTGCCGCCAGTCGACTCAGGCGTCGGCCTTGACGGCCAGGACGGGGCACGACGCGTCGAGCAGGATGCGCTGGGCGTTCGAGCCCAGGATGAGCTTGCCCACGGGGGTGCGACGACGCAGGCCGATGACGATGAACTCCGCGTGCTCCTCCTCGGCCACTGCGATCAGGTCCTCGGCCGGCTCGTTGCCCCGGACGAGCTGGCGCACCTCGTGCTCCAGCCCCTCCTCGTCGAGCTCACCCTGGATGCGGGAGAGGTCGGCCTCGAAACGGTTCGCCTCGTCACCATCGAAGTCTCGGCCGCCGCGCTGGGAGTTGATGACGATCAGCTTGGACTTGCGCAGCAGCGCCTCGTCCGCGGCGCGGCGCAGAGCGGCGCGCCCTTCCTTCGTCGGTACATATCCCACAACGATGGCCACAGGGACCTCCTACGTTCAGTTGACCGAGTAGCAGTGTTGCCCCGGGTGGACCGGGGCACACCAGGCGACGGCAGCCGCTGGGGCGACCGTACCGGAAATCGCCCGGTCAGGCAGGGCCACCGAGCACTCGGGCGACGATCTGCCCGACCTGCTCGATCTCGATGAGGAACCCGTCGTGCCCGTAGTCCGAGTGCACGGTGTGCAGCTGGGCCGCCGGGACCGCGTCGGCGATCTCCTGGGACAGCCGCGGCGGGTAGAGCCGGTCCGAGTCGACGGCGACCACTGCCACCTGCGCGGTGATCCTGGCGAGCGCCTGCGCGACTCCCCCACGCCCTCGTCCGACGTCGTGGGAGTTCATCGCCTCGGTGAGGACGACGTAGGAGTTGGCATCGAAACGCCCGGCCAGCTTGCCCGCGTGGTGGTCGAGGTAGGACTCCACGGCATAGCGACCATTTCCACCCAGCGGGTCCTCCGCCGGTTGCGGCTCGCGACCGAACCGCTCGTGCAGCTCGAGCTCACTGCGGTAGGTGACGTGGGCGATCCGCCGGGCGATCCCCAGCCCCGCCTCGGGTCCCGCGCCGTGCTCGTAGTAGTCGCCGCCGTGGAAGTTGCCGTCCGCGCGGATCGCGAGCAGCTGCGCCTGGCACCACCCGATCTGCTCCGCAGTGGCGTATGCCGTGCTGGCCAGCACGATGGCCGTGGCGACCCGCTCGGGGTGGGTCACCGCCCATTCGAGGACGCGCATTCCCCCCATCGAGCCACCCAGGACGGCGCGCCAGCGGTCGATGCCGAGGACGTCGGCGAGCAGGACCTCGGTCTGCACCTGGTCACGCACGGTGACGAAGGGGAAGCGGCTGCCCCACGGGGCACCGTCGATGGCCGGCGAGGACGGGCCGGTGCTCCCCTGGCAGCCGCCCAGGACGTTGGCGGCCACGACGAAGTGCCGATCGGTGTCGAGGGGCCGACCGGGCCCGATCAGCCCGTCCCACCAGCCCGGCGTCGGATGGCCCGGACCCGTCGGGCCCTCGACGTGGCTGTCGCCGGTCAGGGCGTGCTCGACGAGGATGGCGTTGTCCCCGGCGGCGTTGAGCTCACCCCAGGTCTCGTAGGCGACCCGCACCGCGGGAAGGACACCGCCGCGCTCTAGCTCCACCGCACCGAGGTCGACGAACTGGCGTCGACCGGCGGGGTCACCGTCCCGCCAGGCGCCTGACGTCGCTCGTGGTGGGGAGGTCGTGGTCATCGAAACTGCTCCTGTGGCGCTCGCGCTTGCCGCCCAGGTCAGGGTCGGCCGGGTCTTCACCCGGGGCACCCCACCGCGAGGAGGGTTGCCGCCCAGCAAGCCGGGGCTTGGTGCTGGGACTCATGACCTGCCGACCATCATACGAGGCCGCCGTCGGCGCGTCCCCGGCGTCCGCACGATGGACGCGTAGGGCGGCGGGCCGTTGGCGCGCCGCCCCGGGCC
>NZ_JBFUEP010000038.1:0-44881 GCF_056403895.1 Pedococcus sp. P2_E5 | reverse complement strand
GGCGTGTCGCGCGCGACACGCCGACCGTTCGCCGATTGCCCGATGTTGCCTTGCAGCACAACGGATTTGGCGTGAGCACGCAACCGGCCGCAAAGCCGTCTCACACCGATGACCGCGGGGTTGACAGCCCTCGCGTCGGGGGTAAGTTTGCCCACGGTTGTATCACCGCAAGACCGTCGACCAGGGGGAATCCAGGCCGGAGACGTACGCATTGCCCGGTGGCTAGCGCGCGCAGCCACCGCTCGCCAGCAGTGACGTATGACCCGAACTGGTGCCCCGCTCTCGGCGGTGGTGGACGGCGGCTCGGCCCGCGCGCTTAGTAGACAACAGCAGGATGTCGGCACCCAGTCGGCCCCTTGCTGGTCCCAACGGCAGTGCGGGCCGTTCCGTGTCCTACCGTGGTCCCGTGCCGAAGCCGACCATCACCCTCCGCGTGGGAGCGAGACTCCTCGCCGCCCTGGTCTCCGGCCTCCTCACGTCGTACGCCTTCCCCGAGCACGACATCTGGTGGCTCGCCCCGGTCGGTGTCGGACTGCTGTCCGCGGCGGTGCTCGGCGCCCGGTGGCGACTGGCCCTGGTGCTGGGGCTGGCCCACGGCCTGGGCTTCTTCCTCCCCACGCTGTCGTGGACGGGCGTCTACGTCGGCAACCTCCCGTGGATCGCACTGGCCACGCTCGAAGCCCTCTACCTCGCAGCCATGTGCGCGCTGACAGCCGCGGCGCAGCGCCCCTTCCTCGACTCCCGGCTCCGCCCTCTCGCGTATGCCGCCGTCCCGCTTGCGTGGGTGCTCCAGGAGTGGGCGCGGGGGACGACTCCGTTCGGCGGCTTCCCGTGGGCGCGCCTGGCGTTCAGCCAGGCCGACGGCCCGTTGGCGCCGTTCGCCCGGTTCGGGGGAGCCCCCGGTCTCACCTTCGCCGTGGCCACCCTGGGCGTCCTGCTGCACCTCGCCGCCCGTGAGCTCACCCACAGGGTGGGCCGGCCCCGCCCGGCCCAGCCCGCGGCATACCGGCCCCTGGTGGTGGGGCTCGCGGTCCTGGCGCTCACACCGCTCGGGCTCGCCGTGGCGACGACGCCACCCACGGACGGGCGGAAGGTGTCGGTGCTGTTCGTCCAGGGCAACGTGCCCAAGCCGGGTCTGGACTTCAACGCCGAACGACGCAAGGTCCTCGACAACCACGTCCAGGGGACGCTCGGAGCCGTCGCCACGGGTCATCGGGCGCCGAGCCTGGTCGTGTGGCCGGAGAACTCCTCGGACATCGACCCGTTTCAGAACGCCGACGCGGCCGCCGACATCCGGCTCGCCGTCGAGACCGTCAAGGCGCCCATCCTCGTGGGCGCGGTGCTCAACGGCCCCGACCCCTACATCTCCAACGCCAGCCTGTTCTACCGCCCGGGCGAGACCGACCCGCAGCGCTACGTCAAGCAACACCCCGTTCCGTTCGCGGAGTACATCCCCTACCGCGACTTCTTCCGCACCTTCTCCGACAAGGTCGACCTCGTCACGCGGGACTTCACCAAGGGCGACGAGGCGGGCGGCTTCGAGGTGCCGGTGGCCGGGGAGCGGCCCTACTGGATCATCCCCACCATCTGCTTCGAGGTCGCCTACGACGGGCTGATGCGCGACTCGACGCTCCAGCCCGGGCGGGGTGCGAGCATCCTCGCCGTGCAGACCAACAACGCGACGTTCGGCTACACCGCCGAGTCCGAGCAGCAGTTCGCGATCAGCCGGATCCGGGCCATCGAGCACGGCCGCTCCGTCGTGCACGTCTCCACCGTCGGCGTCAGCGGGTTCATCAACCCTGACGGAACGTACGTCGACAAGACGACGTTGTTCACCGCAGCGGCCCGGTACGGGTCGCCGGTGGTCCGCTCCGAGGTCACCGTGTCCGATCGCCTCGGACCGCTGCCGGAGTATGCCGCGGGGCTGGCGTTCGTCACACTCCTGGCGCTCGGTCTGTGGCTACGGCGCCGGACCGCTAGGGTCGATCGCGCCACGGACGGACCGACCGCACCGGCTCAACCACGAAGGGATCCTGTCGTTGTCTGACGAGATCGTGTTGTCCGACCAGATCGACCGGGTGCTCGTGTGCATTCCGACGTACAACGAACGTGAGAACCTGCCCCGCATCGTCGAGCGCGTGCGGGCGGCGGTTCCGACTGCGGACGTCCTCGTCCTCGACGACAACTCCCCGGATGGCACAGGCCAGGTCGCGGACGAGATCGTCGCGGCCGACCCGCAGGTCCGCGTGCTCCACCGACCGGGCAAGCAGGGGCTCGGCAATGCCTACCTGGCCGGCTTCGCCTGGGCCATGGAGCAGGGCTACGGCGCCATCGTCGAGATGGACGCCGACGGCTCGCACCAGCCCGAGCAGCTGCCCGCTCTGCTGGCGGCCCTGACCGACGCAGATCTGGTCATCGGCGCGCGGTGGGTGCGTGGTGGCAGCGTGGTCAACTGGCCGCTGCACCGCAAGGCACTCAGTGTCGGCGCCAACATCTACACGCGGGTCCTGCTCGGCATGCCGGTCCACGACGCCACCGCGGGGTACCGCGTGTACCGCGCCAGCGCCCTGCAGGCCATCGGGCTGGACCACGTCGCGTCGCAGGGCTACTGCTTCCAGGTGGACCTCACCCAGCGCGCCGTCCGGCTCGGGCTGCGCGTCGTCGAGGTGCCCATCACCTTCGTCGAGCGAGAGATCGGTGACTCCAAGATGAGCGGCGACATCATGCGCGAGTCCCTGCACCGCATCACGTCCTGGGGGCTGGCGCACCGAGCCGACCAGGTGCGACGGCTCGGCCGCAGGGAACCCACATGGCACCGGCTGTAGGACGCACCCCCTATGCGCGGCGACGTCGGCCGCGCTGGCTGGCCGTTGCGTTCGTGCTCCTGCTCGTCGTCCCGGTCCTGGAGATCGCGGCGATCATCGCGGTCGGCAAGGTCATCGGTGGGTGGCAGACCCTCGTCCTGCTGCTGGTCGAGTCGGCCCTGGGCGCCTGGCTGGTCCGGCGCGAAGGGGCTCGCGCCTGGAAGGCGCTGACGACGGCGCTGACCACGGGGCAGATGCCGAGCAGGCAGCTCGCGGACGCTGCCCTCGTCCTCGTGGGCGGGACCCTGCTGCTCACCCCGGGGTTCCTCACCGACATCGTCGGGTTCTTCTTCATCCTGCCCTTCACCCGGCCCATCGCCCGGAACCTCCTCGAGGCCGTGGTCGCCAAGAAGCTCCTCGGGGGCGTCTTCGGCGGACGGGGCCCCGGTGCGTCCGGTGGCGCTGGGGGACAGCCGCCCAGCGGGCCCGACGTCATCGAGGGCGAGGTGCTCTAGCAGCTCGCCCCACGGCATACGGGGCATGACGAAGGCCGCGTCCCGTGATGGGGACGCGGCCTTCGTGGTCCTGCGGCTCAGGCGGTGCGCTTGCGGCGCGGCTTCTCGCCGCGCGACTCGCGCAGGAGCACCAGGCGCTCCTCGAGGAGCTCCTCGAGCTCAGGGATGGACCGGCGCTCCAGCAGCATGTCCCAGTGGGTGCGGACGTGCTTGACCTGCTTGACCTCGGGCTCGGGGCCGTCGACGAGACGGGCCTCCTCGCCGCAACGACATTCCCAGGTCGACGGGATCTCCGCCTCGATCGAGAAGGGCAGCTCGGTCCGGTGGCCCAGTGGGCACACGTAGGACGTGATCTGTCGCTCGCTCGGGACGACGTGGTCGTCTGTCTCGAGACTGTGCGAAACCATTCGGCTGCCCCGGAGGGTGCGCTCTGCCATGACGGGGTTCTCCCAACGTGCTTGGTACCCTGCCCGCTCGGGTGGGGGCTCGGGGATTCACTCGGCATAACGCCGTAGACCCGTGCAATGTTCCGACGTTGGGGACGTCCGTTTCGTTGGCAGTTGTGACGCAAATCACACTCAGACGATCGCGGGTACCTCATTGCCGGCGTCGAGGATCCCCTGGCGCACGTCGACCCTGCGCAGGAGCACGAACCCGAGCACGAAGAAGATGATCAACGCCACGATCGCCGGCCGGTAGGAGTCGGTCAGCTGGTGGACCAGGCCGAAGAGCAGCGTGCCGAACCACGACGTGCCACGTTCCATCGCTTGGTAGAAGGCGAAGAACTCGGCCTCCCGGCTCTTGGGCACGAGCTGGCTGAACAGCGACCGGCTCAGCGCCTGGCTGCCACCCAGGACGATTCCGATGAGGACGCCCAGGGCGATGAACGGGATGAACGCCTTGGCCGGGACGAAGAAGGCCGCGATCACGATGCCTGCCCAGGCCACCAGCGAGCCGAGGATGGTGCGCCACGCCCCGAAGCTGCGGGCGAACCGGCCGAAGAGCAGCGCCCCGCCGAACGCCACGAACTGGACCAGCAGGATCAGGGCGATCAGCTGTTCCTGGGCGAACTTGAGCTCCTCGGCGCCGTAGAGGCTGCTCGAGGAGATGACGGTCTGGATCCCGTCGTTGAAGAACAGGTACGCCAGCAGGAACATCAGCGTGTGGGGGTAGGTCCGCAGGTCGCGGAACGTGTGGCCGAGCTGGGCGTAGCTGCCGCGGATGATGCCCGAGGAGGGCTGGTCGACGCGAGCGATCTCGCCACCGCGCAGGTCCCACAGACCGCGCACGGGGATGAGGGTGAACAGGCCCCACCACAGCCCCGCCGACAACATGCTGATCCTGACCGCCATGCCCTTGTCGACGCCGATGAGGTCGGGCTTGGAGACGATGACCAGGTTGATCGCGAGCAGCAGCCCACCGCCGAGATAGCCCAGCGCCCAGCCGCGCGACGAGACGGCGTCGCGGTCGTCGGGGGAGGCGATCCGGCAGAGGATGGCGTCGTAGACGACCAGGGAGGAGCCGAGGGCAATGGTGGCGAGGATCATCATCAGCGCGCCGAAGCGCCAGTTGGACCCGTGCAGGAAGAACAACAGCGACGCGGCCACGGCACCCGCCCAGGCGAAGCCACCGAGCAGTCTGGCCGGGCGCGGGGTGCGGTCGGCGATCGCTCCCACGAAGACCAGCAGCACCGCCGAGATGATGGTCGCCAGGGTGACGGTGTAGGACGCGACCGACCCCGGGTCGAGGGGAGCCGTCAGGACGAGCACGAGGGCACCCACGGCGGCGACCGCCAGCGGGACGGCCGTCGGCATCAACGCCGGCTGGTTGCGGACCATCTGGACCACGGTGAACACCAGCGCGGCCAGGCCCAGGAGGGTGAGCACCAGCGCGACCTGCCAGACCCCGCTCGGCAGGTCGGCCGCACCCGGGACGACGTGCAGGTCGACGTGGCAGCTCGCGTCGTCGTCGAGTCCGGGACAGGCGGCCTCCTTGGCGACCGTCGTCAGGTACGGGGCGAAGAGCACCGTGCCCACGGTCGTGACGAAGGCGGAGTTCGCCCAGTCGTACCAGTACCAGGGCTTCTTGTAGTGCTCGTGCTCAGCCCACGTCGACTGTGCCGCGGCCGCCTCTGTTGTCATGCGTGAAGGGTGGCATAACGAGTACTCGTGAAGATGGGTATTCCTACCCAGAAGCGATGGCGAGTCGGGGCTCGGCGGTGACTAGCCGGCATACTCCCAGTGCCACGGCTCGGGCAGCGAACCGGAGGGTTCGGCCCAGTCCGGGTGGAACCACCCGTAGAGGGGCGCGTTCTGCTTCATCCACAGGTGCGCGGGCGTGCCGAAGCTGTTGATGCCTCCGCAGAGGTCCACGGCCCGGCCCATGCCGTGCTCACTGCGCCCGGGGGTGGCAGCCCACTTGCCCTTGACGACCTTCACCGCGACCTGCGCGGCGTACGAGCGGTAGGAGTCGGTGACGCAGATGGGGGAGCCCGTGTCCTTCTCGTAGGCGATGCTCATCGCGTTGAACGCGGCGGCCGCGCCGGGGCGAAGGCTCTGCCCCGCCGCGCCGACCAAGGGACACAGACCCGCCACCGGGATCTTGCCGTTGGGGTACTCGGTCTCGTTGGTGCTGCAGGCCTTGACCGACCCGTCGGCCAGCACGCCCGGCACGACGAGGGCGGCGCGCAGTCGCCTGGACGCCTCGACCGCTGCCGCGTTGCCGCTGCCGAGGAGCAGACCGGCCACCGGACCAGCCTTGACGACCTGCTCGGCATGCAGCTGCCTCGTTGCGTCCAGCTGGGCCTTCTGCTCCTGGACGACCACGTCGAGCTTCTTCTTGGCCTCGGCAACCTGCGTCGCGGCCTCCGTGGCCCTGGTGCTGGCCTCGACCGCCTTGATGGCGATGGTGCGCTGGAGCTGGGTCTGGTTCTGGACGCGTTCGATCTGCCCGGTGCGCTGGTCGGTGAGGTAGGACAGCTGGGCGGCGGTGTCGCTCGCCTCACTCGCCGACTTCGCGAGGGAGTCGAGGAGGGTGCCCATGTCGCTGATGGTGCCGCCGGTTCCGGCGTAGGCGAGGTAGGCCCACTGACCGAGGGCGCGGCGGTCCTCGCCAAGGCGGGTGCTCAGCTGCTGGTAGAGCAGCACGTTGCGGTTGGCCTCCTCGCGCGCAGCCCGTTCCGCGTCCCGTGCCGCGGCGTACTCCTGCAGGAGGGTGTTGGCTTCGAGGGCGAGCCGGTCGAGCTTGGTCGCGGCGGCCGCGATGCCGGCGTTGGAGGCGGTGAGGTCCCTCGTGAGCGCGTCGGCCTGGGCGATCTGCGCGGCCAGCTCAGCGGGGCTGAGCGTTGCCTCGCCGCCGGCGCCTGGTGTCGCTGTCGCGCCGGCCGTGACCGTCCCGCTGCCGGTCGTGAGGGCGTCCGTCGGGTGCGCGCTGGTGCCGTCGGTCGGGTCCGTTGGCGACGTGGAGGCCCTGCTCGACGTGGTCGACGGAGCTGGCGTCGACGACGTGGACGAGGTGGCGGGTGTGGACGAAGTGGCCGATGGTGCGGGTGGGGCCGTGGTGGCGGCRTACGCCGGTGTCCACCCTGCCAGCACCGCGGCGGTCAGGGCGCCTGCGGCTACGCCAGCTCTTCCTGCGAGCCCAAGCACGGTAAGCCAACTCCCTCTTCTGCCACCCTCCGGGCAGCTCTGAACTCCTCAACGCACCATAACCGCGATAGGTCACGTTTTCTCTCGTCCTTTAGTGCGAGAGCACCTGGGTCATCAGGCTGACCCGGTGACCGGGAGCGCCCAGCTGGGCGACCTCCCGATAGCCGCGGCGTCGGTGGAACTCCAGTGAGGGAACGTTCGGGGGATCGATGTTGACCTCGAGGACGAGTCGCCCCCGAGCTCGGGCGGCAGCTTCGACAGCCTCGTAGACGGCCGTCGCCAGGCCGCGTCGCCGGAAGCGGTCGTCGATGACGATCCGGTCGAGGTAGTCGAACTCGTTCCCGTAGCGCTCGCCGAACCAGCGGTAGTTCGCCGAGTCGTAGTCGGTCCCCGGCCCGAAGACGAGGACGAAGCCGGCCGTCTGCCCGTCGCACACGATCACGTCGGCGCGCGAGGCCCATCGGCGGAGGTCGTCGAGTCGGGGCCGGTCGAGCGGGGAGAGCAGCTCGACGTGGTCGGCGTTGAGCCGGAGCACGTCGGGCACGTCGCTGTCGACCATCGGGCGCAGCACTTCCGGGGCCTGCATGGCCGCGAGTCTGCCACCCGTGACAGTTGTCACTTCCGCCGAGGTCAGGGCTTACGTAGCCTCCGGCAGTCACCACCCCCACCTTCAGGAGCGTGCGTCCATGGCCATCCCCGTCCACAGCAGAAGGGGTGGCCCCACCGCCACCCAGGTCCGGAGGACGGCGGTGACGGCGGGTGCGGCAGTCCTGGCCCTCGCCGCTGCCACCCTCGCGGGCGCCGGGCCGGCCACGGCCCACGGCACGGACACCCGTCTGGCCCCGCGCACACACTTCACGGTGCAGGCCGACGGCTCGAGCGGGCTGACCGCCGGGGGAGAGGGCATCCCCAACATCGACTCGGTCAAGAAGACGATCTACGCCTACTACGGCGACCCGGCCGGCACCGGCGCAGCCGACCCGACCAGCTCGCCGTACATCTCGGAGCTGACCTCGATCCTGGACGCGCAGCGCCGCGCGCTGCCGCGCCTGCTGGCCGACGCCGAGCGGCACCACCAGAAGCCGGCCATCGTGTTCGATGCCGACGACACCACCCTGTGGACCTACCAGATGGAGGTCGGGGACATGAAGTTCGTGTTCACGCCCGCCGCCCAGGCTCCCTGGGTCAACGAGGAGCGGTTCCCTGCGGTCCCCGGGATGGTCGACTTCGTCAACGACGCCCAGGCGATGGGCTTCACGGTCTTCGGCCTCACAGGGCGCAGCGACAGCCAGAAGGCGCACACCGTCAGCAACCTGGCCAAGGTCGGCTACACCGCCTTCCCGGAGAACCGGTTCTTCACCAAGTACAACTCGGGCACGACCCCGCCGAGCTACCTCACCTGCGCGGCCGCGCCCATGTGCACCACCGTCGAGTACAAGGCGGGGACGCGCAGGCACATCGAGCAGGACCTCGGTTACGACATCGTCCTCAACGTGGGTGACCAGTGGTCCGACCTGCAGGGCGGGTATGCCGACCGGTCACTCAAGCTGCCCAACCCCACCTACTACCTGCCCTCGCCGAACCTGCCCGGTGTCAGCGAGCCGCGCCTGGCACCACGCACCCGCTTCACGATGAAGCCCGACGGGTCAAGCGGGCTGACCCAGGGCGGCGAAGGGATCCCCAACATCGACGTGGTGAAGAAGACCATCGCGGTCTACTACGGGGACACCGGCACCGGTATCTCCGACAAGGTCTCGTCGCCCTACATCTCGGAGTTCGCGCGAGTCATCGACCGACACAGCAGCCAGCTGCTCCAGCAGTGCCGCACCGAGACGAAGCAGGGCCGCAACCCGGCCATCGTGCTCGACGCGGACGACACGACGTTGTGGACCTACGACATGGAGGTCGCGGCGATGCACTTCGTGTTCAACCCGACCGTACAGGACCAGGAGTGGGTCCAGCCGCAGCGCTTCCCCGCCACCCCGGGCATGGTGTCCTTCGCCAACGCAGCGGCCGAGGCAGGTTGCACCCTGGTCGGCCTGACGGGTCGCAACACGACCCAGCGGGCCGCCACGCTCGGCAACCTGGCCAAGGTCGGGTACACCGGTTTCAGCCCGGACAACTACTACACGAAGTGGACGGCCACCGAGCCGATCCCGTCGTACGCGACCTGCGTCCTGGCACCCCGGTGCACGACGATCGAGTACAAGTCGCAGACGCGAGCACACGTGGAGGCTCAGGGCCTCGACATCATCGCCAACTTCGGCGACCAGTACAGCGACCTGATCGGCGGGTCCGCGGACCGCGCGATCAAGCTGCCCAACCCGACGTACTACCTGCCGTAGTCCCACCCTCGCGCAGAAGCGGCGCCAGGACGACCCGCGCCGCTTCTGTCGCGTGACGGCGCTCCGTGTCCACAGCTGTGCGCCGTCGTCGCCGTGGTCCACACGTGAACTCGTGGGCCTCGACCTGAGCGTTCGACACGGGCAGCGTGGTCGCATGGATGACACAGGGGAGTGGGTCAACGAGGTGCGACTCGTGGGCAAGGTGAGCGGTGCAGTGGACGAGCGCGAGCTGCCGAGTGGCGACGTCGTCGCCGCGATCCGCCTCGTCGTGCCGCGTCCGGCCGGCCGAGCTCGAGGGAGCGCCACGGTCGACACGATCGACGTGGCCTGCTGGACCGGACGGACCCGTCAGGCTGCGCGACGGCTGGCCGCCGGGGACCAGGTCGAGGTCGCGGGTGCCTTGCGACGCCGCTTCTTCCGGGCCGGGTCGGCCACCGCGAGCCGCTACGAGGTCGAGGCGCACCAGCTGACCCGGATGCGTCGTCCGCCGGGGTAGGGGAGCGGGGTAGTCGGGCACGATGCGGCGAATCGGCCCCGAACCCAAAGCGCTAGTCAGTGTCGCGCGCCACGTGGCACGATCTCGAGGTGACCAGTAGTCCCGCTGCCGAACAGCACCTGCACGACCTCGCGAGGCTGCGCCGCGTCCGCGACAGGATCGACCGTGAGTACGCGCTGCCACTCGACGTCGAGGCGCTTGCCCGCGGCGCGCACATGTCGGCCGGCCACCTGAGCCGGGAGTTCAAGCAGGCCTACGGCGAGTCGCCGTACAGCTACGTCATGACCCGGCGCATCGAGCGCGCCATGGCGCTGCTGCGTCGCGGTGAGCTCAGCGTCACCGAGGTCTGTTTCGAGGTCGGTTGCTCGTCGCTGGGCACCTTCAGCACCCGCTTCACGGAGCTGGTCGGCGTCCCACCGAGCACCTACCGGCGGCAGATGGCCACGCCCACGCCGGAGATGCCTTCGTGCGTCTCGAAACAGGTGACCAGGCCGATCAGGAATCGAGAAGCGCAGGCACCTGAGGCCCAACTAGCCTGAACGACATGGACATCACCATTCACGCGAGCTTCCTCCCGCAGAACGATCCGGACGCTGCCTTGTCCTTCTACCGCGACACCCTGGGCTTCGAGGTCCGCGGCGACGTCGGCTACAACGGGTTGCGCTGGATCACGGTCGGCCCCGTCGACCAGCCCGGCACCTCCATCGTGCTGCACCCGCCGGCCGTCGACCCGGGCATCACCGACGAGGAACGTCGCACGATCGTCGAGATGATGGCCAAGGGCACGTACGCCACGATGCTCCTGGCCACCGCGGACCTCGACGGCACGTTCGAGCGCGTGGCGGCCAGCGGCGCCGACATCGTCCAGGAGCCGACCGAACAGCCGTACGGGGTCCGTGACTGCGCCGTCCGCGATCCCGCCGGGAACCTCCTGCGCATCCAGCAGGGCTGACCCGCACCACACTGGTCCCCTCACGGAACCACCCACGGGGCCGCACCACGCACCGGGCATCGACTCACGGACGGAGACACGACCGAGCATGGCCACACCGAAGGACACCCAGCCGCCAGCGGCCCACGCCGCGGACAGCCACGACACGATCAGCGTGCTGGGTGCGCGCGAGAACAACCTGAAGGACGTCAACGTCGAGCTCCCCAAGCGCCGGCTGACGGTGTTCACCGGCGTGTCCGGTTCCGGGAAGAGCTCGCTGGTGTTCGCGACCATCGCCGCGGAGTCGCAGCGGATGATCAACGAGACCTACAGCGCGTTCGTGCAGGGGTTCATGCCGTCCCTGGCCCGACCCGAGGTCGACCTGCTCGAAGGACTCACGACGGCCATCATCGTGGACCAGGAGCGGATGGGCGCGAACCCCCGCTCCACGGTCGGCACGGCCACCGATGCCAACGCGATGCTCCGGATCCTGTTCAGCCGGCTCGGAAAGCCGCACGTCGGGCCTCCGACTGCCTTCTCGTTCAACGTCCCGACCCGCAGGGCGAGCGGGGTGATGAGCACCGAGAAGGCCTCCGGCCGCGTGGAGAAGAACGTGGTCCGCGACGTGGTCTACCTGGGTGGCATGTGCCCCCGGTGCGAGGGCATGGGCGCGGTCTCCGACTTCGACCTCACGGCGTTGTACGACGAGAGCAAGTCACTGAGCGGGGGTGCACTGACGGTCCCGGGCTTCAGCATGGACGGCTGGTACGGCCGGATCTTCGCCGGCGCCGGCTTCGACATGGACAAGCCGATCGCGAAGTTCACGAAGAAGGAACTGAACGACCTGCTCTACAAGGAGCCGACCAAGATCAAGGTGGAAGGCATCAACCTCACCTTCGAGGGCCTGATCCCCAAGATCCAGAAGTCGATGCTCTCCAAGGACGTCGACGCGATGCAGCCGCACATCCGCGCCTTCGTCGAGCGCGCGATCACGTTCCAGACCTGCCCTGAGTGCGACGGCACGCGGCTCACTCCTGAAGCCCGGTCCTCCAAGGTCGCGGGCAAGAACATCGCCGAGCTGTGCGAGATGCAGATCAGCGACCTGGCCGAGTGGGTCCGTGCGCTCGAGGAGCCGTCGGTGGCGCCGCTGCTCACCGGGTTGCAACACCTGCTCGACTCGTTCGCCGAGATCGGCCTGGGGTATCTCTCCCTCGAACGTCCGGCGGGCACCCTGTCCGGGGGAGAGGCCCAGCGCACCAAGATGATCCRCCACCTCGGGTCGTCCCTCACCGACGTCACGTACGTCTTCGACGAGCCGACGATCGGGCTGCACCCCCACGACATCGAGCGGATGAACCAGCTGCTGCTCCAGCTGCGCGACAAGGGCAACACTGTGCTCGTCGTCGAGCACAAGCCCGAGACGATCGCCATCGCCGACCACATCGTCGACCTCGGTCCCGGCGCCGGCACCGAGGGTGGAAGCGTCTGCTTCGAGGGAACTGTGGACGGCCTGCGGGGGAGTGACACCGTCACCGGTCGCCACCTCGACGACCGTGCGACCCTCAAGGAGTCGGTGCGACCGTCCTCCGGCGCGCTCGAGGTGCGCGGCGCGTCGACCCACAACCTCCGGGATGTGGATGTCGACGTCCCGCGTGGCGTGCTCTGCGTCGTCACGGGCGTCGCCGGTTCGGGCAAGAGCTCACTGATCCACGGCTCGGTCGCCGGTCGCGATGGCGTCGTGGTCGTCGACCAGGGGGCGATCAAGGGGTCGCGCCGCAGCAACCCGGCGACCTACACCGGTCTGCTGGAGCCCATCCGCAAGGCGTTCGCGAAGGCCAACGGCGTGAAGCCGGCCCTCTTCAGCTCGAACTCCGAGGGTGCCTGCCCGTCGTGCAACGGTGCCGGTGTGATCTTCACCGAGCTGGGGGTCATGGCCACCGTCGAGTCCACCTGTGAGGAGTGCGAGGGAAAGCGTTTCCAGGCGTCCGTGCTGGAGTACACGCTGGGAGGTCGCAACATCGCCGAGGTCCTGGCGATGTCGGTCACCGAGGCGGAGGTGTTCTTCGGCGATGGTGAGGCCAAGACACCTGCCGCCCACAAGGTCCTCGACCGGCTCGTGGACGTCGGGCTCGGCTACCTCACCCTCGGCCAGCCCCTGACGACCCTGTCCGGGGGAGAGCGGCAGCGAGTCAAGCTGGCCACACAGATGGCCGAGAAGGGCGACGTCTACGTCCTGGACGAGCCGACCACCGGGCTGCACCTCGCCGACGTCGCGAACCTCCTCGGGCTGCTCGACCGGCTCGTCGACTCCGGCAAGTCGGTCATCGTCATCGAGCACCACCAGGCCGTCATGGCGCACGCCGACTGGATCATCGACCTCGGTCCGGGGGCCGGCCACGACGGCGGCCGGGTCGTGTTCGAGGGCACTCCCAGCGAGCTCGTCGCCGACCGTTCCACCCTCACCGGCGAGCACCTGGCTGCCTACGTCAGGAGCTCGTGAGGATGACGAGCTGCCCCGTCGCCCGGGTCATGGCGACGTAGCGGTCGACCGCTCCCTCGATGCCATCGCCGAAGGCGTCGGGGTCGACGAGGACGACCAGGTCGAACTCGAGCCCCTTGGACAGCTCGGGCGTCAGGGACTGGACGCGGGAGGTCGCCCGGAACGCCGGGTCACCGATGACGCAGGCGATCCCCTCGGCGTGTGCGTCGAGCCAGGCGTCGAGGATCGCGTCCAGGTCTGACACAGCGCCGTGGACGACGGGGACACCGGTGCTGCGGATGGAGGTGGGCACGTTCGCGTCCGGGATCGCCGCCCGGATGACCGGTTCGGCCTCGGCCATCACCTCTTCCGGCGTGCGGTAGTTGATGCTCAGGGAGGCGAGGTCCATGCGGTCGAGCCCGACCCGCGCCAACCGTTCCTGCCAGGCCTCGGTGAACCCGTGCCGGGCCTGGGCGCGGTCCCCGACGATCGTGAAGCTCCTCGACGGGCACCTCGCCAGCAGCATCTGCCACTCCGCGTCGGTCAGCTCCTGGGCCTCGTCCACGACGACGTGCGCGAACGGGCCGGCGAGCAGGTCGGGGTCTGTGTGGGGGAGCGCCGCCTCGTCGACCATCGCCCCTTGGAGGTCCTCGCCACGCAGCATCGACATCACGTGCATCTCCGAGTCGTCCGTGGCGATCAGGTCGTCGACCACCCGGGCCATGCGTTCGCGCTCGGCGGCGACAGCCGCGTCGTGCCGGCGCCTGAGTCGTGAGGCTTCCGGGTCGCCGAGCCGCTGACGTGCTGCGTCCAGCAGCGGCAGGTCGGACACGGTCCATGTCTGGGCATCCGCGCGCCGGAGTGCCCCGATCTCGTCCGGGCTGAGCCAGGGCGCGCACATCCGCAGGTAGGCGGGCACCGACCACAGGTCACCGACGAGGTCGGCCGCGTCGATCAAGGGCCACGCGCTGTTGAGGACCGTCAACAGCTCCGTGTTCTGCTGGAGCGCCCTTCGGAGCAGCTCGGGGGATACCTCGCCGTCGTCGTCAGGGTCACCCTCGTGGTCGTCCTCCAGCCGGTCGACCAGGATCGTGAGCAGCTCCTCCCAGATCTGGTCGCGTGCCTCGTTGTGTGGAGTCCCGGGATCGGGGGCCTCGAACGCCGCCGCCCAGTCGTCGGCCCCCAGCCATACATCGGACCAGGGGTCGTGACGGTCATCCCCGTGGTGGGCGGCTCCTCGTAGAACCGGACGGCGGTCTCGATCGCCTTCACGAGGTCTGCTGACGCCTTGAGGCCGGCCACCCTCGGGTCGCTCTCGGGTCGGGCTGTGGCTCCCTCCGGAACGAGGTCGCGGATGGTGCACGTCTGCACGCCTTCCTCGCCGAGACTGGGGAGGACATCGGAGACGTACGCCAGGTAGGGCTGGTGCGGGCCCACGAACAGCACCCCGCCACGGCGGTGCCCCAGGCGTGGGTCCGCATAGAGCAGGTATGCCGTGCGGTGCAGGGCGACGACCGTCTTCCCCGTCCCGGGACCACCGTCCACCACGAGTGGCCTGCGGGACCCCGCGCGGATGATGGCGTCCTGGTCGGACTGGATCGTGCCGAGCACGTCCCGCATCCGGGTCGAGCGGTTGGTGCCCAGGCTGGCGATGAAGGCGGACTGGTCGTCGAGGGACGCGGCGTGCCCGGCATACCCGTCCGAGGTGAACACCTCGTCCCAGTAGTCGCCGACCCGACCACGGGTCCACCGGTACCTGCGCCGGCTGTCCAGGCCCATCGGGTTGGCGTGGGTCGCCCCGAAGAACGGTTCGGCCGCGGGGGAGCGCCAGTCGAGCAGCAGCCGACGGCCCGTGGGGTCCGTGAGGCCGAGTCGTCCGACGTAGACGGGCTCGGGGTGGTCGGCGAGGACGATGTGCCCGAGGCACAGGTCGAGGCCGAAGCGACGCAGGGCCCGCAGCCGGGCGGTCAGCCTGCGGACCTCCACATCACGCTCCAGCGCCTCCTGACCCAGTCGGCCCGGCGCCCTGCGCGCGACATCGAGACGGTCGGACAGGTCTTCGATCGCCTGTTCGAGGCTCTCGGCGATGGCAGCGAAATGCTGCTCGTCGCCGGCGATCAGGCGCGGGTCGGCCTTGGCGGTGAGGTGGGCGGGCAGGCGGAACGCGCTGGTTGTCGTCATCGGCCGCGATTCTGCGGCACGACCCGGGTCTTGCCGCAAGCCCCTGGGTGCGTTATACGTTGAGAGTGGAAGGGAGCATTGCTCACTTCCACGTTGTCGTCCACGGGCCCACCGTGGCGCTCGTTCGATCCCTACGATCAGCGTCGCCGCAGCAGGATGAATAAACGCCGATAATCGACATTATGTCAATCTAGTGATTCTGACAGCCTCCCCTACGGTGGTGGCATGGGCACTGACACACCGGCAGCCGACGACCTGACCTACGCACTCAACGACGGGACGTCGCTGCCTGCCATCGGCTTCGGCACCTATCCGCTCAAGGGTGGCGACGGCATCGACGCGATGGTCAGCGCCCTCGAAGCGGGCTACCGGCTGCTCGACACGGCCGTCAACTACGGCAACGAGGCAGAAGTCGGCAAGGCGCTGCGCCGGTCCGGAGTCCCCCGCGACGACGTCGCCATCGCGACCAAGGTCCCCGGCCGGTTCCATGCGAGAGACCTCGCGCTGCAGTCACTTCGGGACTCAGCCGACCGTCTGGGTGTCGATCGGCTCGACGTCGCGCTCATCCACTGGCCGAACCCCAGCCAGGACCTCTATCCGCAGGCCTGGCAGGCGCTGGTCGACGCCCAACGCGAGGGCTTGGTCCGCACGATCGGTGTCAGCAACTTCACCGCGCAGCACCTGCGCCGCATCATCGACGAGACGGGCGTGACTCCCGCGGTGAACCAGATCGAGCTGCACCCGTACTTTCCCCAGCGGCGGATGCGGGCGGTCCATGAGGAGCTGGGGATCCGCACGCAGGCGTGGAGCCCGATGGGCAAGCGGCAGGCGCCCTTCGACGAGCCGCCGGTGGCCGGCGCGGCAGCTGCGCACGGTGTCACCCCGGGTCAGGTGATCCTGCGCTGGCACGTCCAGCTGGGGTCGCTACCGCTGCCCAAGTCCGCGACGCCTGAGCGACAGCGCCAGAACCTCGACGTCTTCGGGTTCGAGCTGACGCAGGCCGAGATGGCTGCCATCACCGCCCTGGGACGCGAGGACGGCCGCCTGTTCGGCGGCGACCCCGACACGCACGAGGAGATGTAGCTACTCGAACGGCGTCGGGTCCCCCGCGCCGACGCGGGTCACCTCGGGAGTCCCGTCGGAGTAGTCGATCACGGTCGTCGGGTCGGTGCCGCACTCCCCCGCGTCGATCACCGCATCGACCTGCAGGTCGAGCTCCTCCTTGACCAGCCACCCCTCGGTCATCGGGGACTCCTCATCGGGCAGGATCAGCGTGCTGGAGAGGAGGGGTTCGCCGAGCTCAGCCAGCAGTGCCTGGACGACGCGGTTGTCGGGGATCCGCACGCCGACCGTCTTCTTCTTCGGGTGCAACAGCCGCCGTGGCACCTCCTTGGTCGCCGGGAGGATGAACGTGTAGGGCCCCGGCGTGGCCGCCTTGATGGCGCGGAACACGCGGTTGTCGATGTGCACCAGCTGCCCGAGCTGGGCGAAGTCGGCGCACACCAGGGTGAAGTGGTGCTTGTCGTCCAGGTGCCGGATCCGCACGATCCGCTCCTTGCCCTCCTGGTTGCCGAGGGCGCACCCGAGCGCGTAGCCCGAGTCCGTCGGGTAGGCCACCAGTCCGCCGTCCCGGATCAGCGCGACGGCCTGCCCGATCGCCCGCGGCTGCGGGTCGACGGGGTGGACGTCGAGATAGCGGGCCATGGGGTGACTGTATGCCGCGTGGTCGCGGCCGTGGGCACGCACCGCGGCCACGCGGCATACCTCCCCTCTCCCCCGGCCGACTATGTTGTTCGGCGTGCGCGCACTCGTGAAGACCCATGCCGGCCCGGGACTCGAGCTCAAGGACGTCCCCGAACCACAGCCCGGACCCACGGACGTGAAGATCCGCGTCCTGCGGGCAGGCCTGTGCGGCACCGACCTGCACCTCGAGCAGTGGGACGACTGGGCCGCCTCCACCGTCAAGGCACCGATGACCATCGGGCACGAGTTCTACGGCGAGGTGGTCGAGGTCGGTGAGGACGTCGACTCGGTGAAGGTCGGGCAGCGGGCCTCCGGCGAGGGGCACATCGTCTGCGGGACCTGTCGCAACTGTCGGGCTGGTCGGCGCCACATGTGCATCCACACCAAGGGAATCGGCGTGAACCGCGACGGCGCCTTCGCCGACTTCGTGGTGATCCCGGCCTCGAACGTGTGGGTCCAGCCCGACGACCTGGACCCCGACCTCGGCGCGGTCTTCGACCCGCTGGGCAACGCCACCCACACCGCCCTGTCGTTCCCCATGGCCGGGGAGGACGTCGTCATCACGGGCGCCGGACCGATCGGCGTGATGGCCGCCGCGCTGGCCCGCCACGTCGGTGCCCGCCACGTCGTCGTCACCGACCTGAGCGACTACCGTCTCGACCTGGCCAAGAACGCCGGAGCCGACCTCGTGGTCAACGCCCGGACCTCCGACCTGGGTGAGGCGATGAAGTCCCTGGGCATGAAGGAGGGCTTCGACATCGGCCTCGAGATGTCCGGGGTGCCCAGCGCCGTCGAGGACATGCTGGCTCACATGAACCACGGCGGCCGCGTGGCGATGCTCGGCCTGCCCAAGGATCCCTTCCCGATCGACTGGGGCCGGGTCATCACCCACATGATCACCATCAAGGGGATCTACGGGCGCGAGATGTACGACACCTGGTACGCCATGAGCTCGATGCTCGGCAACTCACCGGTGCTGCGCGACCGGATCGCGTCGGTGATCACCCACCGCCTCCCTGCCGAACAATGGCAGGACGCCTTCGCCGCAGCCCGATCGGGTCAGTGCGGCAAGGTCATCATGGATTGGAGCTGACGCGATGTACGGCACCGTGAAGGACGAGCTGGCCACGACGTTGCGGGAGATCGCCGACGCCGGGCTCTACAAGCACGAGCGCGAGCTGAGCTCGCCGCAGTCCGCCCACATCACGACGGCCCGAGCCGACGGGCAGCGGTCGGCGGCGCTCAACTTCTGCGCCAACAACTACCTCGGCCTGGCCGACCACCCCGACGTCGAGGCTGCAGCCGCAAAGGCGTTGCAGGACTGGGGTTTCGGCATGGCCAGCGTGCGCTTCATCTGTGGCACGCAGGAGCTTCACAAGCACCTGGAGCGCGCGATCTCGGACTTCCTCCAGATGGAGGACACCATCCTCTACTCGTCCTGCTTCGACGCCAACGGCGGAGTGTTCGAGGTGCTCTTCGGAGCCGAGGACGCGATCATCTCCGACGAGCTGAACCACGCGTCGATCATCGACGGCATCCGCCTGACCAAGGCCAAGCGGTTCCGCTACAAGAACGCCGACATGACCGATCTGCGCACGCAGCTCGAGTCTGCCGCCGCAGGGGGTGCGCGACGCACGGTCGTCGTCACCGACGGCGTCTTCTCGATGGACGGGTTCCTCGCCCCGCTCGACCAGATCTGCGACCTCGCCGACGAGTTCGGTGCCATGGTCCTGGTCGACGACAGCCACGCCGTCGGGTTCGTCGGCGACGGCGGTCGGGGTACCCCGGAGCGTTTCGGCGTGATGGACCGGGTCGACATCATCACCGGGACGCTGGGCAAGGCCCTCGGAGGCGCCTCCGGCGGCTACGTCAGTGCGCACCAGGAGATCGTCGACCTGCTGCGCCAGCGCTCCCGTCCCTACCTGTTCTCCAACGCCGTGGCCCCCAGCGTCGCGGCCGGTTCGCTCAAGGCTCTGGAGATCGCGGCTGCCTCGCAGGACGCACGGGCCCGGCTGCGCTCCAACACCGAGCTGTTCCGTGCCCTGATGACCGAGGCAGGTTTCACCCTGCTGCCCGGCGAGCACCCGATCACCCCGGTCATGTTCCCGGGCGAGGACGGCGCCCGGTTGGCCGCCCAGGTCGCCGACGCCATGCTCGAGCAGGGCGTCTACGTCATCGCCTTCTCCTACCCCGTGGTGCCGCAGGGCAAGGCGCGCATCCGCGTCCAGCTGTCCGCGGGGCACTCCGAGGACGACGTCCGTGCCTGCGTTTCCGCGTTCACGGCGGCTCGCGACAGCCTCGCCTGAGGATCGGCCGGGGCTAGTCCGGCGCGACGCCGCTGTCGATCGGCGTGCCGATCACCACGGTGCGGCTCACGGTGCACAACCGGTCGTGCGACATGGCGATCGCCTTGGGCAGCATGTCGCGCGCCGCGTCGCCGGAATCCCCCTCGGGGAAGGTCACCGAGAAGCGCACCTTGATGTCGCCGAGGTGGTTGCCGTTGTCGTCGCGGAGCTTGTCGCCCTCAGCGGTGACGGTGAAGCTCTCCGGCTCGGCCCGCTTGACGGTGATGAAGTCGACGTCCACGGCACTGCACCCGGCAATGGCGGTCAGCAGCAGCTCGACGGGCGTGAAGTCGGTGTTGTCCCCTCCCCCGATGCGCATCGTGCCACCGCGGACGTTGGTCACCTCGAAGACACCCTTGGAGACCCGCTCCATGCTGATCGAGCGGTGGCCCAGTCCGGTGCCACCAGTCTCTTCGGCCATTCAGGTTCCCCATTTCTGCGCCAGGGCGCGGACGACGGTCAGGTTCCGGGCCGTGCCCGGGATCCCGAGGATCTTCTCCATGCGGGCGCCGGTCAGCTTGAGCTCGTTGAACGGTACGGACAGCTCCAGGAGGACATCCTTGCCGATGACGGTCGCGCGCTCCCCCTCGACCTCCCACCCGTGCAGCTCCCTGGTTGCGGCGGCGGTCGGCGCGGTGGCGCAGAAGCTGACATAACGGCTCGCCTCGTGCGGCAGCTGCTCCGGCATGCCGTCGATCGCCTGCACGAGCGCCGGCAGCTCCGCGGCCTTCCTGACGATCGCGACGACGTCGAAGCCCGCATGCTCACCGAGGAGCCGCCCCACCTCGGCCTCGACCTTGGGGAGGCTTCGCATCGGGGTCGTGACGAAGACGTTGCCGGTCTGGATGTAGGTCTCGACATCGCCGAAACCGTTGTCGGACAGCACTTTTCGGGCATCCGCCATTTTCAGCTGCCGCTTGCCGACGTTGACGGCCCGCAGGAACACGACATAGCCGGGCATCAGAGCTCGACCTCCCCGGCGCCCACCGGACGCACGAGTCCACCCACGCGGACCGTGCCGTCGTCATCGACCGTCAGGTCGAGCAGCGACGGCCGCCCCACCTGGGCGCCCTGGCTGACCGTCCACCGGCCCGATCGACCCTGACCCACGAACCACGCGCCGAGGTTGGAGCAGGCCGAACCCGTGGCTGGGTCCTCAGAGACGGCGTCGCCGTCGCTGACCAGGGCCCTCGCCTCGATCCTCCCCTCCCCTGCCGGTGACCACACGTAGACGAGGGTCTCGCCACCCCTGGCGCCCATGCCGGCATACCGGGCGAGCAGCTCGGGTCGGACCCGGGCCCGTCGCACGGCGTCGACCGAGACCGCCCGCGCGATGACCTGGGAGGTCCCGACGCTCACCTGCTGCACCGGTCCCACGAGCTCTGCCGGAGCAAGTCCGATGGCCTGCGCCAGGTCGTCGATCGCCAGCTCGGCCTCGATCCGGCCGGAGTTCGCGGTCAGCGTCCACCGGTCACCGTCCGCCTCGACCGGGATCACCCCGGCCGGCATCGACAGGCCGAGCCGGTCACCGAGTCCGTGGAGGTCGCGGGCGACGTGGGCCGTGCCGAGAGTCGGGTGCCCGGCGAACGGCATCTCGAACGACGTGGTGAAGATGCGCACCCCGGCGTCCGCCCCGTCCAGCGGCGGCACGAGGAAGGTCGTCTCGGACAGGTTGAACTGCCTGGCCAGGCCCTGCAGCTGGTCCTCCGTCAGTCCGGACCCGTCCTCGAAGACGCACAGGGGGTTGCCCGAGAACGGGTCGGAGGGCAGGGCGAAGACGTTGAGCAACCGGTACCTCAGGCGCATGCGCACACTCTGTCATGCTTGCGCAGTGACCTCCCCGCCAGCGCCACCGGCCGGCCGCCTCGTCCTGCTGCGCCACGGCGAGACCGAGTGGTCGAGGTCCGGTCGCCACACCGGACGGACGGACATCCCGCTGACACCGCACGGCGAGGAGCTGGCCCGGCAGTCGGGGCGACTCGTCGCCGACTACGACTTCGTGCTCGCCCTCAGCTCTTCGTTGCAGCGGGCGCGCCGCACCGCCGAGCTCGCCGGGCTGACGCCAGAGGTGGACGACGACCTGCTCGAGTGGGACTACGGCGGCTACGAGGGCMTGACGACGGCCCAGATCCGCGAGCAGCTCGGCTACGACTGGACGGTGTTCCGCGACGGCGTGCCGGCCGGGGACACGCCTGGCGAGACCGTGGAGGAGGTCGCCGCCCGCGCGTCACGCGTCGTCAAGCGCGCCCTGGCGGCGATGGCCGAGGGTGACGTTGCCCTGGTCGGGCACGGCCACTGCCTGAGGGTTCTGGCCAGTGTCTTCCTGCGCCAGGAGCCGCGGTTGGGGGCCCAGCTGCTCCTGGACGCCGGATCGGTCAGCGTCCTTCAGTTCGAACGCGAGCAGCCCGCCATCCGGGTCTGGAACCACGGCCCCGCCGTCACCGGACACTGACGGCACTGACTGCACCAGCTGCACTGACGGCGGGGTCCGGGTCACTCGCGCGTGGTGCGCGTCCGCGGTGGGCGCACGACGGTGAGATCGGCTCGTCGCGGGGTCGGCAGCGATGTCGGCGCGCCCGAAACCTGTTGCGCTGGAACGGGGTCGGGATCGACCGGCCAGTCGGCCGCTCCTTCTGCGTGGAACAGCGCAACGGCGCTGGTGTCACCGGGCGTGAAGCGCGGTCCGTACTTCACTCCCCCACTGCCCGCCTGGTCGAACGCGCGCGCCCAGGCATGGGGCACGGCATACGGAACCATCGACTCGAGCTCGCGGGTGACGCCGAAGGGGGCAGCTCGCCCGTCCTGCACATCGGCAACCTCGCGAGGCGCCGTGAGCCGCAACCGCGACACCACGGAGGCCTCGAGCAGGCTCTCGGGCACCGCCTGTGAGCCCCCCAGCACGGGACCCAGGCGTTCGCGCAACGCGCTGAGCGGGTCGAGGGCGACGTAGCAGGTGCCGCGCGGCGGGCTCAGGTCGAACCGCCCGCTGCCGTCGTTGCCGAACCACCACGGCCCCAGGTCGACGCCGTGGGCGCGGAACAGGTCGGTCTCGGTGTCCACCCGGTATGCCGGGAAGCCGGCCAGCGACGCCGGCGGCGGTCCCAGCGCAGTGCGCTCCCGCGACGTCACGCGGCCCACTGGGACGCGTCGGCGACCGCAGCCGCGGCCACGCGGGCCACGGCCGTCGGTGACGACCGGTGCACGACGAGGTAGTCGACCGCGCTGTGCCCGTCGAAGACCGCGGACGGCGTCGTGAGCCAGGCCCCGATCGACCAGCCGTCCGCTCCCCTGCGGCTGAACGCCCCCACGGCGTCCTGCACCCCGGGTCGGACGGCGCCGTTGCGCCCGAACTGGAGCGAGGGATAGAGGAGGTGACCGTCTGCCGTGCGGCAGGCGAGCACCGTCCCCCGTCGGATCCGGTCGAACAGGGCCTGGCGGGAGATGCCGAGCCAGGCGACGAGCCCAGCCGTGTCGTAGAACGGGCCGAGCGGCTGGTCGAGCGGGTGCACGGTCGGCAGAGCCGCGAGCATCCGGTCGGCGAGCGCGTCGACGTCACCGAGGTCCAGCCGACGCCCCTGGGCCGCGAGCTCAGCCGCCCGCAGCTCGATCCTCGTGCGCACCGCTTCGGTGAGCGCGTCCACCTGTGTCGTCGTGCGGGTTCGTGGAGCCATGCCTCCTCCTTCGGGTGGGACGTCCGCCCAGACACGGACATCAACGTCAAGGGCGTCAAGGTATGACACGAGAATAGCGCCCCGGACCGACACCGCTACCATTGGCGCCCGTGGGGACGGAAACACTGGGGATCTCCAGCTGGTGGGGTCGGGCGCGAGGCTGGTTCGCGACGCTGACCGTGCGCCAGTGGCTGCTCGCTGCCTTCCTCCTCGTCCTGGCGGTGTCCTCCCCCTTCGGTGGGCTGCGTGCCCAGAAGGCCGATGCAGCGTCGCCGCTGGCAACGGGCACCGAACAGCGCGTCGCGCCCGTGCGGCTGACCGTGACCAAGGTGCGTTACGGCAACGACCTGGGGGTCCCGCTCGCGGGGAAGATCGAGGGACGCTATGTCGTGGTGTTCGCGAAGGTGACCGGCACCGACGACACCAGGTCCGTCCCCCTGTACGACACGCTGCGCGACCTGCTCCGGATCGAACAGGTCGCGGGTGTCACCCGCCCCCGGGGATCCGAACCGCAGCCCTCGAGCGACGACCTGCGCCCCGACACGATCCTGGTGGCCGATGACGCCGAACCGATGGGCGACCTCGCACCGGGCCTGACCTACGACCTCGCCTTCGTGTGGCGACAGGGGCCGGGACAGCCCGTGCCCACCTCGGTGCAGGTCGCGGCATACGGCCACACGTTCAGGCAGTCGAGCATCGACGACACCTACGACTGGCGCGACCCCACCCGGGCCGCGGTGGGGACCTTCACCGCGACTCCGTACGAGAAGGTGGCTGCGTCATGAGGCTGCCCCGCCCCAACCGGGCCCAGCTGGGTGCCGGCGCCCTGGTCCTCGCTGCGCTGTCCGTCGGCCGGGTGGTGACCGAGTGGCTCCCCGACGGTCCCTCGCCGGTGCGCCCGTTCGAGCGGACGGCGTCGGTCGGTGAGGACGTGCGCCTGCGCTTCGGCGCCCTGCGCGTCACTGACGTCGACGGCGGCCCGCAGCTCGCGACGAGCAGCGCGGCAAAGCTGTCCCCCGGGCTCTGGGTCACCGCCCACGTCGACTTCACCCCATCGGTCGACAAGATGGGCATCGGCTACGCGGAGCTACGCGACGCGCACGGGCGGGTCCTCACTCGCGGCGCGCGCAACGTCCTCACGTGCGAGGTGGTCAACCCCGGTATCCCGGGGCACTGCCTGGTGGCCTTCGAGGTGGATCCGACAGCCCTGGCCGGATCCCGCCTTGCCCTGACCCGAAACGTCAACGACGAGCGCGGTGACGACATGGCCGTCGTGGACCTCGGGATCAGCGCCGATGACGTGACGGCATGGAAGTCCCGCACCACCGCGGTGGAGCTCCTGATGCCGACGGAGACCCTGTGACCCGCCGGGTGCCGCTGTCTCGATCGAGCCGCCGATCGGTGCTCACGGTCGCCGCTCTGCCGGTCGCTCTGGCCCTGGCCCTCGGCGCGTCGAGCCAGCGGCTCGTGGACCGGTGGTGGCCGACCTTCCCGAACGAGCGGCTGTCGGCCGCGGCGGACGGCTCGGTGCGGCTCAGTGACACGCTCGAGGACGCCCGGGGCAGCCACCGGCGGGTCGTCACCATGCGCTTCGTCTCGCTCGAGCGCGTGAACGAGTACCAGGCCTCTCCCGGTTCGAAGGCCGAGCCGGCCAAGGTCCCGGCTGGCCAGTCCCTGTGGCGCCTCACGATGCACTTCGCCAGCGACCCGCAGACCATCCTGGGTGCGTGTGAGGTCCAGGTCCGCGACGCCGAGGGAAGGCAGTACAGCCCGGGCGTCGGCGATGCTGTGGAGGGTGCCTTCGAGTACACCAGCTGCACACCGCCCGGCCGGGCCGGCCCCATGCCTGCCCTGTCGGCAGACGCTCCCGCCCAGTCGTTCGACCCGCGACCCGCCGAGTACGACCGGCGCCAGCACCTGTTGCTGCCGTCGGGCGTCACGCCTGACAACGTACGCGTGTGGTTCGACACCCCGCTCTACGCGGAGTTCGACGTCCCCGGCACCTGAGCTGCCACGACCCGACCACCCTCGACCTGGTCGTCGTCGACCGGGTCACTGGGCCGGGTCGACTCGTCCTCGTCGAGGTGGCCGAGGATCCGGTCGATCGCTGCCCCGAGCAGCGCGACCAGCACCACGGTGTAGACCCCGCGGCTGATCAGCGAGAGGTAGGGCGAGAGGGTCAGGGCGTCACGGAAGTCTCGCGGACCGACGACCCGGCGCAGGGCCTCGGTCACGCCGACCTCGACCTGCCTGCTGAGCAGGAACACGAGGCAGAAGAGCAGCATCGGCGCCAGCCCCGCCACCGCGAGCAACCGGATCCCGTTGCCCAGGGCGGAGAAGCGTCCACGGAAGTTCGCGGTGGCCTCGCGTCCCACGCGACGAACGGGCGCGGGCAGCCGCGTCACCGCGCGCCCCCACGGGGCACCGGGGTGGTCCCCTGCCGGGGTGACCCGGCGACCACGCGCCTCGAGCTCGCGTCCGTAGACGACCGCTCCGACGGTCAGCCACGCGATCGGCACCACGATGACGGCGTCCGCCTGACCGATCGCGCCCCAGAACCACTGCACCACGGCATCCACGGGTCGTCCCAGTGGACCCAGCACGTCGACGAGCCCAGCCCAACGATCGAGCAGCCACCCTGTCAGCTGCCGGGTGCGCACCCAGCTCTCGATGTCGCCGGTGAAGTTGGACAGGCGCTTGGCGAGGATCCAGACCCAGAGCACCTCGACGTAGGCGGCGAACAGTCCCCAGCCGACCGCCTTCTCGGGCAGGTCGAGCCGGTCGAGGAGCCAACGGACCACCAGTGCCCCGACGACGATCCCCACGAGTGCGACGCCGCTGGCGATGTTGGTGCGGTCGCCGTTGAAGGTGCTGGGTCCGAGGCCACCGCTGCGCTCGAGGAGCTCGTCACTCGTGGCCGCGTTGAGGAACGCGCGGGTGTCCTCCTTGAGGTACTGCTGCGACACGTAGACGGTGAGGAACGGGACCAGCGTGCTCGCAAGGAGGGTCAACCGACTCACCGCCGGGGGCCGAACGTGGTGGAGGCTGGGCGCCAGCTCGCGCAGCGCGAGGACCAGCGCGGTCAGCGTGGCCATCGGCACGAGCGGCAGCACGAACGCGGCCGTGGTCGAGTGGGTCTCGCTGAGCCACACGCAGAACCACAGCAGCCCGTTGTGCGCCGCGGCGCCGAGCAGATAGATCAGCGTCAGCATCGGCCAGTGCCGCCCCAGCAGCTGCGCGGCACGAGCGATCACGGCCCCGGMGTCGCCGATCGCACCTACGAGAGTCCCCCTCACGGCACCAGATCATAGGGGCAGGTATGCCGCGGGGACGCCCCCGCGGCATACCTGGCCGGTTGCGTCAGCTCACGGCAGAGGCCACGTGTGCACCGGCTCGTTGCTGTGCATGTGCTTGGCGTAGAGGCGCAGCATCTCGGCCAGGGCCTTCTGGCGGTCCATCCCCGCCTGCTCGAAGCGCTCCACGGCGTCGGTCTGCCAGGTGGCGCCGTTGGTGCTGGTCTTGCAGCGGCCCTCGATGACCGAGAGGTAGCGGTCGCGCACCGCCTCGGAGACGCCCCAGTCGGCCAGTCCCTCGTGCGCCATCGGCAGCAGGTGGCGCAGCACCAGCTCCTCGGCGCGCACCTCACCGAAGCCCGGCCAGTAGAGCCGCGACTCGATACCGTCGCGAGCCGCGTTGTGGAAGTTCTGCTCGGCGGCGGCGAAGCTCATCTTGCTCCAGATCGGCCGGTCGTCGGAGGCGAGCTTGCGGATCACGCCGTAGTAGAAGGCCGCGTTGGCCAGGACGTCGACCAGGGTGGGGCCCGCCGGCAGGACGCGGTTCTCGACGCGCAGGTGCGGGGTGCCGTTGACGACGTCGTAGATCGGCCGGTTCCAGCGGTAGACGGTGCCGTTGTGCAGGCGCAGCTCGGCCAGGTTGGGCGCCTCGCCGGCCGCGAGCTTGGCCACCGGGTCCTCGTCGCTGACCTCCGCCAGCAGGGCCGGGAAGTAGCGGACGTTCTCC
Source organism: Pedococcus sp. P2_E5 (assembly GCF_056403895.1). Classification (NCBI taxonomy): domain Bacteria; kingdom Bacillati; phylum Actinomycetota; class Actinomycetes; order Micrococcales; family Intrasporangiaceae; genus Pedococcus; species Pedococcus sp. P2_E5. Next base: position 17,704 of record NZ_JBFUEP010000038.1, on the reverse strand, counting down.
TCGAAGAGGTCGAAGATCGAGGTGATCCACCGCTCGCCGAAGAAGACCCGGGGACGGACGGCCTGGTTCTTCAGCTCGATGCTCCGGGTGTCGGTGGCCTGGCTGAACAGCTCGATGCGAGTCTCGGCGTGCAGCCGCTTGCCGAAGAAGTAGGGCGAGTTGGCGGCCAGCGCGATCTGCGGCGCGACGAGGGCCTGGGCGGCGTTCCAGTGCCCGGCGAAGTCCTGCGGTGCGACCTGCAGGTGCAGCTGCACGCTCGTGCAGGCCGACTCGGGGGCGATCGAGTCGCAGTAGGTGGCGATCCGTTCGCCCGTCGGGCCCTCGATGTCGAGGTAGATGTCCTCGCCACGGGCGTAGAAGATCGAGTCGTTGAGGGCCGTGTAGCGGTTGTTGGCGCTGATCCAGTCGCCCTCGAAGTGCTCGGGCATGATCGTCGGCAGGATGCCGACGGCGACGATGTGGGCGCCACGCTTCTCCGCGGCGGCGCTGGCCGCGTTGAGGGAGGCGCGCATCTCGTCCTCGAGCTCGATCGCCGAGTCGCCCGGCAGCGGGCGTGGCGGGACGTTGAGCTCGATGTTGTAGCGGGCCAGCTCGGTCTGGTAGCCGGGGTCGGCGATCTCCTCGAGCACCTCGGCGTTGGCGAACTTCGGCTGGTAGGAGTCGTCGACGAGGTTGAGCTCGATCTCCATGCCGGTCATCGGCCGGTCGAACTCGAACTGGCTGGTGGCCAGCATCCGCTCGAAGACGTCGAGGTTCTGGCGCACCTTCTCGCGGTAACGCTGGCGCTGCTCGCGCGTGTAGCTTTGCGCGTTGACCTCTTCGCCCACGGCACCTCCTGGGTGTGGCAGCTGGGATGTCCTCCCCAGTGCTGGGAGGACCCAGCGCTGTGATGACCTGACGCTGTCATGCATGACGTGACGCTGTGATGACCTAACCACGTGCAGGGCGCGCCTGCCAACGGCTGTCGGTGCGCACTCCTAGCCTGCAGGGGTGCGGTTCCTCCACACTTCCGACTGGCACCTGGGGCGTTCGTTCCACCAGGTGGGGCTCCTCGGCGCCCAGGCGAGCTTCCTCGACCACCTCGTCGACACGGTCCGCGCCGAGGGGATCGACGCGGTGCTGGTGTCCGGAGACGTCTACGACCGCGCCCTCCCCTCGCCAGACACCGTCGACCTGCTCTCGCAGGCCGTCACCCGCTTGATCGACGCGGGTTCCGCGGTGGTCCTTTCGAGCGGCAACCACGATTCCGCCATTCGCCTGGGTTTCGCCAGCGACCTGCTCGCGCGCTCGGGACTGCACATCCGCACCGCAGCGCAGTCGATCGGCGTGCCCGTGATGGTGGGCGACGTCGCGGTCTACCCCGTGCCCTACCTCGAGCCGGCCGTGGCTGCCGAGCCGCTGCGCACCGCTGAGCGGTCGCACGCCGGCGTGCTGCGCGCCGCGATGGCCAGGGTGGACGCCGACCGGGCCCTGCGGGGCGGGCGCTCGATCGTCATGGCCCACGCCTTCGTGACCGGCGGGGCGACCAGTGACTCCGAGCGTGACATCTCCGTGGGTGGTGTGTCGGCCGTGCACCCCAGGACCTTCGCCGGCACCGACTACGTCGCCCTGGGCCACCTGCACGGACGACAACAGGTCAGCGACAGGGTGCGCTACAGCGGGTCCCCCGTGGCCCTGTCCTTCAGCGAGGCCACCCAGACCAAGGGTTCGTGGCTGGTCGAGGTGACCGAGGCGGGGGTGCACGTCGAGGGCGTCGACTCACCGGTGGAGCGGCCGCTGGCCGTGCTCAGGGGCGATCTCGAGGCACTGCTCGCCGACCCTGCCCACACACGGGCGGAGGGGGCGTGGTGCCAGGTGACCCTCACCGACCCGATCCGACCACTGGGCGCGATGGAGCAGCTGCGCCGACGCTTTCCCCACACGCTGCTCCTGCAGTTCGACCCCCAGGGCGCGCCGGTGTCCGTGCGCAGCTACGCCCAGCGGACCACCTCCGAGTCCGACCTCGATGTGTGCTGCTCCTTCCTGACCCACGTCCGCCAGGGCCACCGGCCCACGAGTGAGGAGCAGGCGGTCCTGGCGTCGGCCGTCGAGGCCGTGCGGGTCCTTCGCGCGGGCAGCGACGACGAGGGGCAGCTGCCGCTGACCCTGCCCAGTGAGCGGGAGGGTGCGGCGTGAGGCTCCACCGGCTCCAGGTGACCGCCTTCGGGCCGTTCGCCGGCACCATCGAGGTCGACCTGGACGCGGTGTCCGCCGGCGGGCTGTTCCTCATCCGCGGTGCCACGGGCGCCGGCAAGACCAGCCTGCTCGATGCGGTGGCGTTCGCGCTCTACGCCGATGTCCCCGGAGCCCGCTCCAAGAAGCAGCTGCACAGTGACCACGCAGAGCGTGGCACGGTTCCCTCGGTCACTCTGGAGTTCACCGCCACCGGGCGGCGCCTGCGGATCGAACGCTCGCCGGAGTTCCACCGCCCCAAGTCGCGGGGTGGCGGCGAAACCAAGGTGCAGGCCAAGGCGGTGCTCTGGGAGCACCGTGGTGGTCAGTGGGTGGCCCTCAGCACCCGGCACGACGAGATCGCCGACCTCGTCGCAGACGTCCTCGGCATGGGGCTCGAGCAGTTCAGCAAGGTCGTGCTGCTGCCCCAGGGCGACTTCGCGGCCTTCCTTCGCGCCACGCCCGAGCAGCGCCGCGAGCTGCTCGGACGGCTGTTCGACGTGTCCGCCTTCGCGGGCATCGAGGAGTGGTTCGCCGCGCAGCGCAAGGACTCCGCGACGGTTCTGGCCGAGCACAGAGCGGCCCTGAGAGCCGACCTCGCCGTGCTGGCGGACGTGCTGGCGGACGCCCCGACGATCGAGGGCGGCGCTGAGGACTGGTCCGACCTGCCGCTGGCCGAGCTGCCGTCGGCGCTCGATGCCGCCCGCGCGGCGCTGGACGCGGGATCCGTCGCGAGGCTGACCACGGTGGACGCCACCCGACTCGCCGACGCCGCCGCAACGACCACCTACGCCTCAGCCGCCGAGACGGCTGCTCGGCGCCTGCGTGGGCTGGAGGCGCAGGAGGCCCTGGGCGTGCTCGAGGCGGAGCACGAGGCACAGGGCGCCGCCCTGGCCCGCATCGAGCTGGCCGAGCGCGCCGGCTCCGTCGCCGGTGACCTCAAGGCACTGGAACGCGTGGCGCTGTCCCTCGAGGCCGCCCGACGTGGGGTGGCGTCGACCGAGCCCGAGGTAGCGGGCTGGGCCCTGGTCGAGGGCAGCGTGGCCGCTATCGACCGCCTGGTGGACGGCCTGGCCACCGGCGACGGCACGCTGACGACCGCCGCGCGCCTGCGGGCCTCCGTGACGGAGCGTCACCGGGCCCACACGAGGCTGGTGCAGGAGCTCGCCGCCACCACGAGCGCGGTCGACGAGGCCACGGCCGCGTTGTCGACGCACCGGGCCGAGGCTGTCGCGGCGCAAGAGGCCGTCGCCCTGGCCCAGCGGGGCGCGGCCCGGCTCGAGACCGCGACGGCCACGGTGGAGCGCGTCTCGGCGCTGTTGAGGTCACGCACCACGCTCGACGCCACGCTCGCCGAGCTGGCTGAGTGCGAGTCGGCGATGGGTGCCCAGCGCACCCGTGCCCAGGACCTGCGCGACATCTACCAGGACCGACGCCAGGCCAGGCTCGACTCGATGGCCGGCGAGCTGGCGAGCCGGCTGGAGCAGGACCGGCCGTGCCCCGTGTGCGGCGCCGCCGACCACCCCGCCCCTGCACCCTCAGGCGATCTCGTCACGCCCGCCGAGGTCTCCGAGGCCGAGACTGCGTGGCAGGCGGCAGCCACCGCGCTCGGCGCCACCGAGCGCACCGCCGCCGCCCTGGGGGCCACCGTCGCACACCTGCGCGAGCAGCTGGGCGACGAGGCCCGCGACCAGGTGGCCCTTGGCGTGGCCGTTGCCGAGGCCCGGGGCGAGCTCGCGGAGGCGAGTCAGGCGGCAACGGCCCTCGAGCAGGCCCGCAACCACGCGGAAACGGTGCGGCTTGCCGTGGACTCGGTCGCTGCACAGCTGGCGGCCCTGCGCGAGAGTGCGGTCACGGTGGGATCACGCATCGGCGCGCTCGAGACCGAGCTCGAGACCGAGCGTGAAGCACTGACCGCGGCGGTTACCCAGCACGCCGACACGTGTCCCTGCGCAGAGTGGGGTCGAGCGCCAGAGTCGCAGGGCCAGACCCTGCGCGATCCTGATCAGCTGGGCCGGACCGCCGCTGCCCACGCCACGGCCACCGCAGCCGCCACCGCACACGCTGCCGGTGTTCGCGACCTCGACCGGGCGACCCGCGATCACGCCGAGGTCGTCGCCGCCACGGACGAGTCCTTCAGCGCAGCAGGGTTCCCCGACGCGGAGCAGGCGCGGTCAGGACTCCTGTCGGCAGCCGAGATCACGCGCCTGCGCAGCGCGGTGGTCGCCCACGACCAGGCCGTCCTCGTGGCCCAGACCACCCTTGCCGAACCAGGCGTACAGGAGGCCATGGAGGCGCCAGCGTGCGACGTGGCCACCCTCGCGAGGGCCCGCGACGCGGCGCACGCGGCGTACACGGCTGCGGTGGCAGCCGACACCCTCGTGCGGCGCACGCTGGACGGCCTGGACCGGGTCCGGGGCTCCATCACCCGGCGGTGTGGGCAGATCCTTGCGGCAGAGGCGAGGCATCAGGTGCTCCGTGAGCTCGCCGACGCCGTGGCCGGCACCAGCGCGAACAACGCCCTTCGGATGCGGTTGTCGGCCTTCGTCCTGGCCGCTCGGCTGGAGAAGGTCGCCACCCTCGCCAACGAGCGGTTGTCCGGTATGGGAGAGGGCCGCTACCAGCTGCGGCACACGGACCACCTGGCGGCCCGCGGGGCACGCAGCGGTCTCGGGCTCGAGGTGCTCGACCTGTGGACCGGGCACGCGCGCGACACCTCGTCGCTGTCGGGCGGTGAGTCGTTCATGGCCTCGCTCGCCCTGGCCCTGGGGCTGGCCGACGCCGTCCGTGAGGAGTCCGGCGGGTTCGACCTGCAGACCCTCTTCGTCGACGAGGGGTTCGGCACCCTCGACGACGAGAGCCTCGAGCAGGTCATGTCGGTGCTCGACGACCTCCGCGAGGGCGGCCGTGCCGTGGGGGTCGTGAGCCACGTCGCCGAGCTGCGCACCCGCATCCCCAGCCAGATCGTGGTTCGCAAGACCGAGCGCGGCTCGTCGGTGCACGTGACCACCACCGACGAGGCCGCGCCCGCGGCCTAGCGAACCAGGCTCACGCCTCTCAGCTCTCGAACGCCTCCGGCGGAGGGCAGCTGCAGACCAGGTTGCGGTCGCCGTAGGCGCCGTCGATGCGAGCCACCGGGGGCCAGTACTTGTCGGCTGCCTCGACCCCGACCGGGAAGGCCGCCGCGGACCGCTCGTACGGGTACTCCCACTTGCCGGCCAGCGCCTTGGCGGTGTGCGGAGCGTTGCGCAGCATGCTGTCGACGACGGCCACCTCACCGGACTCGACCTCGGCGATCTCCTGACGGATCGCGATCATCGCGTCACAGAAGCGGTCGATCTCGTAGCGGTCCTCGCTCTCGGTCGGCTCGACCATCAGGGTGCCCGCCACGGGGAAGGACATCGTCGGCGCGTGGAAGCCGTAGTCGATCAGTCGCTTGGCCACGTCGTCCACGCTGACCCCGCTGCGCTTGGTCAGGTCACGCAGGTCGAGGATGCACTCGTGCGCGACGACGCCGTCGTGGCCGGAGTAGAGCACCGGGTAGTGCTCGCGAAGCCGAGCGGCGATGTAGTTGGCGTTGAGCACGGCCACCTGCGTGGCGCGGGTCAGACCGGCGCCGCCCATGAGGCGCACGTAGGCCCACGAGATCGGCAGGATGCTCGCCGAGCCGTAGGGCGCGGCCGAGATCGGTCCGACTCCCGTCTCCGGCCCTGCCTCGGCCGCCAGCGGGTGGTTGGGCAGGTGCGGCGCCAGGTGCGCGCGGACCGCCACCGGACCGACGCCGGGACCGCCGCCACCGTGCGGGATGCAGAACGTCTTGTGCAGGTTCAGGTGCGAGACGTCGGCACCGAACTTGCCGGGTCGGGCCAGGCCCACGAGGGCGTTGAGGTTGGCCCCGTCGACGTACACCTGGCCACCCGCGTCGTGCACCAGGGCGCACAGGTCCGTGATCGTGTCCTCGAAGACACCGTGGGTCGACGGGTAGGTCACCATGATGGCGGCGAGGTCGTCGCGGTGCTGGCCCACCTTGGCCCGCAGGTCGTCCATGTCGATGTCACCGCCGGGGGCGGTCTTGACGACGACGACCTTCATGCCCGCCATCACCGCACTGGCAGCGTTGGTGCCGTGGGCGCTGGCGGGGATCAGGCAGATGTTGCGCTGCGACTGGCCGTTCGCCGCGTGGTAGGCGTGGATGGCCAGGAGCCCTGCGAACTCGCCCTGTGAACCGGCGTTCGGCTGCAACGACACCGCGTCGTAGCCGGTGATCTCGCAGAGCCAGTCGGACAGTTCGGCGATGAGGTCACGGATGCCCTCGGTCTGGTGGGCCGGGGCGAAGGGGTGCAGGTGGGCGAACTCGGGCCAGGTCACGGCGACCATCTCGGTGGTCGCATTGAGCTTCATCGTGCACGACCCGAGCGGAATCATGCCGCGGTCCAGGGCGAAGTCACGATCGGACAGCCGGCGCAGGTAGCGCAGCATCGAGGTCTCGCTGTGGTGGCTGCTGAACACCGGGTGGGTGAGGTAGTCACTCGTCCGGACCAGGTGCTCGGGCCACGAGAGCTCGGCGATGGTGACCTCGGTCGGTCCGGGAACGCCGAACGCGCTCCACACGGCCTCGAGGTCGCGCAGGTCGGTGGTCTCGTCCAGGCTGATCGACACGTGGTCGGCATCGACGCGCCAGACGTTCACCCCTCGCTGGGCTGCTTCGCTGAGCACCTCGTCGGCCCGACCGGGCACCGACACCGTGATGGTGTCGAAGAAGTTGGTGCTCACGACGTCGATGCCCGCAGTCGTCAGGCCACTGGCCAGGGTCTCGGCGTGGCCGTGGACTCGCCGCGCGATCGCGGCCAGGCCCGCAGGGCCGTGGTACACGGCATACATCGAGGCCATCACGGCGAGGAGCACCTGGGCCGTGCAGATGTTGGACGTCGCCTTCTCGCGCCGGATGTGCTGCTCGCGCGTCTGGAGGGCGAGCCGATAGGCCGGCGCCCCCTCGGTGTCGACGCTCACCCCGACGAGTCGGCCGGGCAGGGACCGTTCGAGGCCGGCGCGCACACTCATGTAGCCCGCGTGGGGACCGCCGAAGCCCATGGGTACGCCGAAACGCTGGCTGGTGCCCACGGCGACGTCGGCGCCCCACTCCCCCGGCGCCGTCGCCAGGGTCAGGGCGAGCAGGTCCGCGGCAGCGGTCACGAGAGCACCCGCGTCGTGGGCGGCCGAGGCCAGCGCGCGCCAGTCGCGCAGCTCGCCGTCTGCCCCGGGGTACTGCACGAGGACACCGAAGACGGCGCGGTCCCCCGCCGCGGCCCGGAGGGCGGCGGCGGAGTCGATACCGTCGAGGTCGGCCACGACGACGGCGAGGCCCAGCGGCTTGGCACGGGTCTGCATCACGGCGAGCGTCTGGGGGAAGACATGCCGGTCGACGGCCAGCACGGCGTCGGCCGCGACCTTGCTGGAGCGACGCATCAGCGTCATGGCCTCGGCGGCCGCGGTCCCCTCGTCGAGCAGCGACGCCCCGGACGTGGTCAGGCCGGTGAGGTCGCTGACGACCGTCTGGAAGTTGAGCAGCGCCTCGAGCCGGCCCTGGGAGATCTCGGGCTGGTAGGGCGTGTAGGCGGTGTACCAGGCGGGGCTCTCCAGGACGTTGCGTTGGATGACGGCAGGGGTGATCGTCCCGTAGTAGCCGAGCCCGATCATCGACGTCATCACCTGGTTGCGACGAGCCAGGGCGCGCAGCTCCTCGATGACGGCCGCTTCGGACGCCGCAGGCTCCACGCGGAGCGGGCCGTCGGTGCGGATCGCACCCGGCAGGGCGTGGTCCACCAAGGCATCCAGTGAACTGTGCCGGACGGCCGCGAGCATGACGTCGACATCGGCATCGGACGGGCCGATGTGGCGCCCGGCGAACTCGGGCAGGTCGGTGGTGAACTGGGCGGACATGAGGCTCCTGAGGCTCGGTGTGCTCGGATCGCCTCCCCTTCTGTCACGGCGCGGACGCCGCTTCAGAGGTGCCTGTCCCACGCAGTCCTGGCGCCTGAGAGGTTCCGGGGAGTTTGCCCCTTCGGCGCCCCGCCGTGCTACCCGTGAGGGTGCACGCGGGGACTCTCCCGCGCGGGATGTTCAGCGCAGCCAATCTACAACACAGCCGCCGTTCCCGAGGGAACGGCGGCTGTGTTGGACGTTCGGGCGGGTCAGGCCAGGCGGGCCGCGCGGCGTTCGCGCAGCTCATCACCGGGGTGGTCTGCAGGCACGTCGTCGTCGGTGCGCTCACTGGGGAGGGCTGCGAGCTCTCCCTCGACCTCGCGCCAGACGCGGCCGACGGCGATGCCGAAGACTCCCTGACCACCCTGGACGAGGTCGATGACCTCGTCGGCGGACGTGCACTCGTAGACCGAGGCGCCGTCGCTCATCAAGGTGATCTGGGCCAGGTCCTCCACACCACGCTCGCGCAGGTGGTTGATCGCCACGCGGATCTGCTGGAGGGACACCCCGGTGTCGAGCAGGCGCTTGACGACCTTGAGGACGAGGATGTCCCGGAAGCCGTAGAGCCGCTGCGTGCCGGAACCGGTGGCGCCACGCACCGACGGCTCGACCAGGCCGGTGCGGGCCCAGTAGTCGAGCTGGCGGTAGGTGATGCCGGCCGCCTTGCACGCGGTCGGGCCGCGGTAGCCGATGTCGTCGCTCAGCTCAGGTAGGTCGTCCGTGAACAACAGCCCCTGTGCCGAAGCCGGCACGCTCGTGTGGCCGTGCTGAGCCTCGTTGCTCGGGTTCACAGCGCTCACCTCCTGGAAACTTCTACTGGATACCGCTGCGGGCAATGCCGAGGCGGTGTAGTTACACCGATCGCATTACGGGTCTGTGCCGAAGGTACGGCCGCGCGGAACCAAAGGTCAACAACCACTCGACCTTGGCGCTTCGGCGTGTCGCGGCCGAACGGCATACTCTCGATGTTCAGTTGAGGGTGATGGTTGTGAGCACAGGCAGGGCATTTGTCCCTAGCCAGTTGTCCCGGTTTCGTCTGGTTTGGTCTCGAAGTCCTCGGCCGATACGTGGTCCAGGAACTCACGGAACCGCTCGACCTCGTCGTCCTTGTCCTCCTCGCCGGACATCGCGACTCCCGCCTCCTCGAGCAGCGACTCCCCCGCGACGATCTGCGTGCCGGTGCGCAGGGCCAGGGCGATGGCGTCGGACGAGCGGGAGGAGATCTCGGTGGTGCCGTCGAGGATCAGGGCTGCGTGGAAGACCCCGTCACGGAGCTCGACGATGCGCACCTCGGTCAGCCGGTGGCCCAGTCCCTCGATGACGTTCTTCATCAGGTCGTGGGTGAGCGGACGGGGCGGCTCGATGCCCTGTTGGGCGTAGGCGATGGCCGTGGCCTCCGCGGCGCCGATCCAGATCGGCAGGTAGCGGTCGCCGTCGCGCTCGCGCAGCAGCACGATGGGGTGGTTGGTGGGCATCTCCACCCGGACGCCGAGGACCTCGAGCACCTTCACCGTTCCACCTTAACCCGGTTCAGCCGCGCTGGAGCCCGTCCCTCACGAGTGCGGTGTGCAAGGCGATGCACAGGCGCAGGACGTCACCGGTCGGATCGGTCGTGGAGCCACCGCGCGCCGCCTTCGTCGACGTTGGACGGTGAGGAGTCACGACCTGCTGGACCAGACCGATCTCGCGGTCGGCCGCGGTGCGGAACGGCCTCAGGTGGCGGGGTTCGAGGCCGTAGGCCGCCAGCTCGGCAGCCGTGTGCGCCACCGTGAGTGCCGCGTCCCCGAAGTGCCCCGTCGCGTCGGGGTGCAGCAGGCCGTAGTTCTCCAGCGCGTCGACCGTGTCGGCATCGAGCCCCGAGGACGTCGCCAGCTCGGCCCGGGTGAGTCGCAGGGACCCGACCGCCGTGAGCGCCTCGGCGCTCGGCACCTCAGGGTCCGCGACCGGGGTCGGGACGGTGGGACGCGGCATACCGGTGTCCGTGCGCTCGGGTGTCAGGCCACGGTCCAGGGCGTCCAGCGCGGCCGCGATCACCTTGAGCGGCCAGAAGTGGTCGCGCTGGGCGGTGAGGATGTAGCGCAGCCGGTCGAGGTCCTGCACGGCGTAGGTGCGGTAGCCCGACCCGGTGCGCGCCGGCGTGACCAGTCCCTCGGCCTCGAGGAAGCGGATCTTGGAGATCGTGACGTCAGGGAAGTCCTGCTTGAGGGCAGCCAGGACCGCACCGATGGTCATGGACTGTCGCGTCGTGCGAGCACTCACCAGGAGCCTGTGTTCCGTGTCGGGAAGGCTTGGTCAGGCCCTGCCGGCATAGAAGACGAGTCGGAACTTGCCGATCTGGACCTCGTCGCCCGTCTGCAGCGTGGCCTCGTCGATCCGCTCGCGGTTCACGTAGGTGCCGTTGAGCGAGCCGACGTCGCGGACCACGAAGGTGTTGCCCTCACGCCGGAAGTTCGCGTGCTTGCGCGACACCGTGACGTCGTCGAGGAAGATGTCACTGTCGGGGTGGCGGCCCGAGTTCACCTCGTCGTCGTCGAGGAGGAACCGGGCTCCGGTGTTGGGGCCACGCAGGACGACCAGCAGCGCGGTGCCGGGGCGCAGCGCGTCCACGGTCGCCTGGTCGGCCTTGCTGAGGGAGATCTCGACCTCGGCGCTCGTGTCGACCTGCTCGAGGTCGTGGATGCCGGGCAACCGCATCGTCGTCGGCTCGTGCGGACGCGATGTCGGCTCGTTGTCGCCGCCGCTCGCGGGCGGTTGAGGGGACGACATCTGGTCGTCGTTCTCGGTGCCGTTCATCAGGTCCGCACTCCTCGTGGTGGTTCTGTCCGCCCCCTCTAGCAAAGCACAAACCCTAAGGGACGCCGGTGTCGTCTGCAGCGAAATGTGTGAACGGGCGCCCCCAACGGGTCAGAGGAGGGCCTGGTATGCCGCTGGGTCGAGCAGGGCTGCGACGGCTGCGTCGTCCGACGGTCGCAGCTCGTACATCCAGCCCTCACCATAGGGGTCGCTGTTGACCAGCTCGGGGGTGGCGTCGAGGGAGTCGTTGACTGCTGTCACCTCACCGGCGAGGGGCGCGTACAGGTCGCTGACCGACTTGGTCGACTCGACCTCGCCGCACGCGTCTCCGGCGGCCACCGTGTCGCCCACCGTCGGGAGGCTGACGTACACGACGTCACCCAGGGAGTCCTGCGCGAACGAGGTGATCCCGATCCGCACCGTGCCGTCGTCGCCCGACCGCACCCACTCGTGCTCGGCCGTGTAACGCAGGTCCTGGGGGTACTCCAGCTCGCTCATGATGCTCCTCGGTGGATGGTGGTGGGACGGACCCGTCGGCGACCGCGGTGCCAGCGAGCCACGCTGGTGGTGCTCAGGGTGACGGCGCCGGGACGGGCCGAGCGTAACGAGGCTCGCTCAGACTGTGCAATGCGGTGATGGCGACATCGTCGGACTGCCGCACCGTGGGCAGCGCACCGTCTCCACGGACCGACTCGCTCACGCCGCCGGGGATCTCCATGGCCGAGGCCATCGTCGCGCTGTCGCCGATGGCCTTGATGACGTAGGGCGGCGCGACCCGCTCTCCCCCGATCTCGATCGCACCGTCGACGTCGGCGAACCAGGTGTCGGCCACCACCCGCACGTCCCCGATCTGCACCGCCTCGGCTCCGGCGTCGCGCAGCTCCTGCAGGGCGTCGAGCAGTCGGGCGGCGGTGATCTTGTGGTCCGGGTCGTTGATGGTGATGACGACGCCGGGACCCGTGGCCGGTGAGGTGCCGGTGAGGATGCCCAGGGTGTCCAGCCGCTCCTGGGCGGACTTCAGGGCCTCAGCGCTGGAGTCGACCCCCGAGATCAGCTTGTCGCGGCTCACCTCGAGCTCGCGGGAGTCCGACGCCAGCCGGTCCTGCTCCTGGCTGACGTCGTCGAGGATGCGCACGAGCTCGTCCTCGCGCAGCTGTTCCAGTCCGCTCTGGTTGGTCTGCTGCACCTGGGTGGCGATGGCGAAGCCGAGCACGATCGCCAGCAGCGCGGCGAAGGCGTTCGCCCGGGTCGCCCGCGGTCGGGCCATCCGGAACAGGGTCCTCCACGACGAGTCCGGGGACTCCGGACGGTCAGCGCTCATGCCTTGAACAGGTGCCTGCGGATGGAGGCGACGTTGGAGAAGATCCGCACCCCGAGGACCACGACCACGCCGGTGCTCAGCTGCGAGCCCACGCCCAGCTGGTCACCCAGGAAGACGATGAACGCGGCGACCACCACGTTGGCCAGGAACGACACGACGAACACCTTGTCGTTGAAGATGCCGTCAAGGACGGCACGGACCGCTCCGAAGACGGCATCGAGCGCCGCGATGACCGCGATGGGCAGGTAGGGCTGCAGGGCGACGGGCACGTCAGGACCCCAGAGGAGTCCCACCAGCACGCCGCCGATCAGGCCGAGCAGGGGTATCACGGTGAACTCTCCGACGTGGACGGGGTGGACGAGCTGGACGACCTTGACGAGCCGGTCGAACCGGTTGAGCTGGAACCGGTCGGGGCCGGTGAACCGGTCTGGGGCTTGGGGACCGTCGCCTCACGCACGGTGAGCGACGTGGCGGCGGGCAGGGTGAGCCTGTCCGCCGCGTCTATGGAAACACGGATGCCGTAGTTGTCCTTGAGGGCGCGCGCGTAGGCACCGCCGTCGTTGTCCGCGAACTCCACCTGGAGGTCGTCGGGGTCGCCGATCACGCTGATCGTGTAGGGCCTGGCCAGCGGGCGGTAGTTGACGAGGATCGCCTCGCCCGCGAAACGGATCGCCGAGGTGGACGTCAGCCGCTGGCCGTTCACCGAGATCGCCTCGGCACCGGCCTCCCAGAGGCCGTTGACGACGATCTGCAGGTCCTTGGAGAAGACGATGCCGTCGTCCTTCTTCCCGTCGGTGCGCGGGTTGCCGTCGGCGCTGGTGTCGCCACTGCCCGGGGCGTTGTCGAGCTGGACCGTGATCCCCGTGCCCGTGACCGACTGGGCGCCGGAGGCCAGCGTCAGCGCCGCGAGCCGGGTCTGCAGCGAGGACTCGTCCTGCCCGAGGGCCTGAGCCTGGAGCCTGTCCACCTCGGCCTGCACGGCGCGCAGCGCAGCCCCCTGCTTCTCCACCGCGGCCCGTCGGGTCTCGATCTGGCTGACCAGGTTGGCCTTGGCCTTGATGGCGGACGACGACGGTGTGCGCAGCGCCACGGCACCGAGGGTCAGCAGCAGTCCCGCGACGACCGCGGCGACGACGACGGTCGGAGTCCGCGTTCCGGTGCTCGGCGGCAGCCCGGCGGCCTCGCGCTCTGCGGCTGCCGCGGCATACCCGGGGTCGAGGGGCCGCTCCATCATCGAGATGAGCAGCGTCATCGACTCGTCGGGACGCCTCCCCGGCGTGGTCACCGGTGGCGGCTCGCCGCGGTGCGACGTGGGTCCGGGGCTCATCTCGCCGGCACCGTGTGTGCGGCGACCACCTGCCGGGCCTGCACGATGTACATGGCCCCGGCGATCCAGTAGAGGACGGTGCCCCACCACGCGAAGGCCCAGCCGATCGGCAGCGCCCACTCGGCGAACGTGCTCGTGCCCTCACCGAGGAGCAGCAACGGGAACGCGTAGAGCAGGTTGAACGTGGCCGCCTTGCCGACGAAGTGCACCGGCAGACCGGTCTGGCCATAGCGACGGATCCGCCACAGGACCGCTGCGAGCAACACCTCGCGGCCCACCAGCGCCACGACCAGCCACCAGGGGATGATGTCTCGCAGGGCCAGGCCGAGCAGGGTGGTGGCGATGTAGAGCCGGTCCGCGAACGGGTCGAGCAGCTGGCCGAGGCGGGACTCCAGCCCGAAGCGACGCGCGATCTTGCCGTCGAGGTAGTCGCTGACGCCGGAGAGCATGAGCGTGACGAGGGCGATGACGTCGTGCTCGGCCAGGATCGCCCACAGGAAGATCGGCACGCCGACGAGTCGCAGCACGGACAGCACGTTGGGCAGGGTGAGGACACGGTCGGAGACGACGGGCTCACTGACGAGCCTCCCCCGATCTCGCTMCCCCCGATCCTGTTGTGCTGGCACGCAGGCAGCCTAACTGCCAGCCCGTCGTAGAGTTCGCAGGCATGGGCAACCCGCTTGTCGACAACCCACTCCTCGGTCCCGGCCTCGATCGCCTCCGTGAGCGGCGCAGCGTCAAGTGGCGGCTCTACGACCCGGACATCCTCCCCCTCTGGGTCGCCGAGATGGACGTCGTGCCGGCCGAGCCGATCCAGCGGGCCGTGGCCGAGGCGATGCAGCGCGGCGACACCGGCTACCCGTGGGCTGCCGACTACGCGGAGGCACTGTCCTCCTTCGCATCCGAGCGGTGGGCGTGGAAGCCGGACCCGACCACGATGCAGATCGTGCCCGACGTGATGCTCGGCGTGGTCGAGGTCCTCAAGCTGGTCACGGGTCCGGGTGACGCGGTCGTGGTCAACTCCCCCGTCTACCCACCGTTCTTCGACTTCGCGAGGCACCTGGACCGCCGCGTCGTGGAGGCGCCCCTCGATGACCGGGGCCGGATCGACCTCGCGTCCCTGGAGCGGGGCCTGACGGAGGCCACGCGCGGTGGTGGCCGCGCGGCATACCTGCTGTGCAACCCGCAGAACCCGACGGGCGTGGTGCACACCCCCGAGGAGCTCACCGCCGCGCTCGAGCTGGCGGAGTCCCTCGACGTCCGGGTGGTGGCCGACGAGATCCACGCCCCGGTGGTCCCCGCTGGCGCGAGCTTCACGTCGGTGGCCTCGCTGCCCGCGGGGTCGCGGTCGATCTCGGTCATGTCCGCCTCGAAGGCGTTCAACCTCGCCGGGCTCAAGGCCGCGATGGCCGTGCCGGGGCCGGACGCCGCCGCCGACCTGGCGCGGATGCCCGAAGAGGTGTCGCACGGAGCGAGCCACGTCGGGGTGATCGCGCACCGCGCCGCCTACCTCGACGGCGGGGCCTGGCTGGACGCCCTCCTGACCGGACTCGACGAGAACCGCCGCCTGCTTGCCACCCTCCTCACGGAGCACCTGCCCGAGGTGGGCTACCGCGTCCCGGAGGGGACGTTCCTGGCCTGGCTCGACTTCAGTGGGCTCGGGCTCGGTGCCGATCCAGCTGCGGTGCTGCGGGAGCGGGCCCGGGTGGCGCTGCACCCGGGGCCCGGTTTCGGCCAGGGCGGCGCCGGCCACGCGCGCCTGAACTTCGGCACGTCACCCGACATCGTCCGCGAGGCCGTGCGCCGGATCGCCGCCTCGCTCTGAGTCATCCCCCGCTTCGCTCTGAGCCATCGCCGCTGCGCACTGAGTCATCCCCCGCTTCGCTCTAGGCCTTGGCCTGCAACATCTCCACGGCCTTGTCGATGCGTCGCCGGCGCGTCTCGGGAGTCTTGGCACCATTGATGGCGTCCACGTGGGCCCGCTGGTGGCTGTAGGCCTGTCGGGCGAAGGCCGCCTTGGCATCGGGGACGACCTCGAGGGCCGCGGCGAAGTCCTCCGGCACCTCGACCTCGCGGGGGGCTGTGTCGAGCTCGAGGGTCACCTCGACGACATCGCCACCGGCCGCCCCCGTGAGCGCCCGGTTCTCCGCGCTCACGCCGACCATGAACGTCCCGCCCATCACGGCCACGCTGCTGCGGTAGGTCTTCCCGTTGATCGTGACGTTGACCTTGGGACGCTTGCCGCCCCCGAGGGCCTCGACCACCTCCGGCGGCACCTCGATCCCGGTGGCCGTCCCGCCTCCCTGCTTAACCTGCGTCGTGAACTTCATGACCGCGAGGGTATGCCGCGTGGCAGAGTGGGCGCCATGGCTGACCGTTCCGCCTTCGAGGGCTTTCCAGCCTGGGGTGTGACCTTCTACCAGGAGCTGGAAGGCAACAACACCAAGGAGTTCTGGGCGGCCAACAAGGCGCAGTGGGAACGCGACGTGCGCGAGCCGATGCTCGCCCTCGTCGATGCGCTCGAGGACGAGTTCGGCCCGGCGAAGCTCTTCCGCCCCCACCGCGACATCCGGTTCAGCGCGGACAAGTCGCCCTACAAGACCCACCAGGGGGCGATCGCTGGTCCGGCTGCGGGAGTCGGCTACTACGTCCAGCTCAGCGGTGACGGGCTCGCAGTCGGTGGCGGCTTCCGCACCCACTCCCCTGCCCAGACGGAGTCGTTCCGACGGGCGATCGCAGCCGACACCTCCGGAGTGGAGTTCGAGGGCATCGTCACCGAGCTCGCGCGCAAGGGCTTCGACCTGGAAGGCGACACACTCAAGACGCGCCCCAAGGGGTTCGACGCCGACCATCCGCGACTGGACCTGTTGCGGCGCAAGGAGATCATGGCGCTCAACCGCGTTGGTTCGCCCAACTGGCTGTCGACACCTGCCGCCCTCGACCAGGTCCGGTCGTCCTGGGCGGCGATCCGCCCCCTCACCGACTGGGTCATCGCCAACGTTCCGGCGGCAGAGGCGCGTGGGAGGGGACGATGAGCTTCCAGGTGCCCGCGCAGGCCTACGGCAGCTTCATGGGGCGGTTCTCCGAGCCGCTCGCCGACGAGTTCGTCGAGGTCGGACGACTGGCCCCCGGACAGCGCGCGCTGGACGTCGGGTGCGGACCGGGGGCGCTCACGGCCCGGCTCGTCGCCGTGGTCGGCGAGTCCGGAGTCAGTGCCGTCGATCCCTCCGAACCATTCGTGGCCGCCGCCAGGGATCGCTTTCCCGGTGTCGACGTCACCGTGGGTCACGCAGAGTCGCTGGCCTTCGAGGACGCCATCTTCGACGCAGCCCTGGCCCAGCTCGTGGTGCACTTCATGAGCGACCCGGTCGCCGGGCTTCGCGAGATGGCCCGGGTGACGCGGCCCGGAGGTGTGGTCGCGGCCGCCGTGTGGAACCACGCCGCCAGTGCTGGTCCCCTGTCGCTGTTCTGGGGAGCGGTACGCGCGGTGGACCCCCGGGCGGAGGGAGAGGGCGACTTCGCCGGCGTGCGGGAGGGCGACCTCGCCAGGCTGTTCGTCGCGGCCGGGCTGGACGCGCTCGAGGAGTCGGTCCTGACGGTGCACGTCCCGTTCGAGTCCTTCGACCAGTGGTGGGAGCCGTACACGCTGGGCGTGGGCCCGGCCGGTCAGTACGTCCTGGGCCTCGACGACTCCCGGCGGGACGCACTTCGGGACGAGTGCCGACGCAGGGTGCCCGAGGGCGCGTTCACGGTGGAGGCATCAGCCTGGTGCGTCGCCGCCACCGTCCCGACCGCCTGAGCGCCGTCGCGAGCACCTGAACCACGGCCCGCCCGCAGAGACGGCGCCACCATCACTCCGACGTCGTGCTGGGCACGACGCTGACGATGACGTTGCCGATCTTCTGGCCGCTGCCGGCATACCGGTGGGCCTCCACGATCTCGGCCAGGGGGTAGCTGCGGTCGATGACCGGGCGGAAGGCACCGGTCTCCATGAGCCCCGCCAGTTCCTCGATCATCGCCTGGTTGTGGGTGGGGATGGGGAAGAGCACCCGCTGGCCGCGACTGAGCGG